>NZ_JBEXLC010000020.1:0-80375 GCF_040609795.1 Nocardia sp. NPDC004604 | reverse complement strand
GGCCGAGGACGCGGTACAGGTGTCGCGGTTGAAGGCGGCCGGCGCGGTGGTGCTCGGGAAGACGAATGTGCCGTTGATGCTGCGAGATATCCAGAGCTTCAACGAGATCTACGGCACCACCAACAACCCATGGGATCACGACCGCACGTCGGGTGGATCCTCCGGCGGATCGGCGGCGGCACTGGCGTGCGGATTCGGTGCGCTGTCCATCGGCTCCGACCTCGCCGGTTCGCTACGCACCCCCGCGCATTTCTGCGGCGTCTACGCACACAAGCCGACCCTCGGACTGGTGGCGAACCGCGGTATGGTCGCGCCGCCCGGCCCGGCCTTGCCGGTCGATCTCGATCTCGCCGTCGTCGGTCCGATGGCGCGCAACGCCCGCGACCTCACGCTGCTGCTCGATGTGATGGCCGGACCGGACCCGCTGACCCACGGCGTCGCCTACGACGTCGCACTGCCGCCCGCGCGCCATGAGCGGCTGTCGGACTTCCGTGTCCTGATCATCGAGGACCATCCGCTCATTCCGACCGGATCGGCGGTGCGGGCGGGCGTGAACCGGGTCGCCGAGGCGCTCGTCGACGAGGGCGCCCGCGTCGAACGGCACAGTCCGCTGCTGCCCGATCCGACCGAAGCGGCGACGCTCTACATGCTGCTGATGCTGTCGAACGCCGCCGCAGGTCTTTCCGTCGACGTGTACGAACAGCTGCAGACCCACGCCGCCGCCCTGAGCGCGGACGACCGGAGTCTCGATGCGGCGCGGCTGCGCGGCATGGTGCTCAGCCACCGCGACTGGGTCGAGGCGAACAACCGTCGCGAACTCCACCGCCACGGCTGGCGGCAGCTCTTCGCCGAGTTCGATGCCGTGGTGTGCCCCATCACGCCCACTCCCGCCTTCCCGCACGACCACAACGGAGGTCTGGAGAACCGGCACATCGACATCGACGGCGTCGAGTACCCGTACTTCGACCAGCTCGTCTGGGCCGGTATGGCCACCATGCCCGGCCTGCCTGCCACCGCCATACCCGCGGGCCGGTCCCCCGAGGGGCTGCCGGTGGGAGTGCAGCTCATCGGTCCGATGTTCGAGGACCGCACCCCGCTGCGGCTGGCCGAACTGCTCGAGCAGAAGATCGGCGGCTTCCAGGCACCGAAGTAGGGCGTACTACTCGGGTGTCCGTCGAGGACGAGGTGCGGATGACGAACGACAAGCTGGTCGCACAGAGCACGGTCGATGACGTCGACCGATGGACCCGCACCACCGACGGCGACAAGGCCGTGACGATCCTGGCTGTCCGGACGGTTGGCCCGACGAGTCAGTCGTCGTCGGCGCTGTCGGGGTCGCGCAGCGGACGGTGATTCCCGCCCAGATCGGGCAGGTGGAAGGCGTAGTACCAATCCCCCGAAACGACGAGAGGCCCGCACCCCCTGCCGGGTGCGAGCCTCCTAAGTCACGCTTGATCAGATAGCGCGGACGTCCTGGGCCTGCGGACCCTTCTGGCCCTGGCCGATCTCGAACTCCACGCGCTGGCCCTCTTCGAGGGACCGGAAACCCGAGCCGGAAACGGCCGAGTAATGCACGAAGACGTCAGGGCCGCCTCCGTCTTGAGCGATAAAGCCGAAGCCCTTCTCGCTGTTGAACCACTTCACACTGCCTTGAGCCATGTTCTTTACTTCTTACTTCCTGTTGGTGAGCCGAGCAGATCACTTCGATGAGCCCGGTCTCACGATCAACAATGCCATCATCCGACGAATTCAGCCACATCCAGCGGTGGTGACTGTGAGCAAGCCGACGTTGGCGATGGGCTGCGGCTGTCGCCGCAATGCCGGATCCACGGCGCTGGCTACCCTGCCTACACTACTAGCCCAGAGCACAGATCAGCCGGTCAGCGCACACTTTTAGCTATCACCGCGAGCCCGGCGGGGATCCCAGCAACCATTCTCGGCACACACTTCGGACCGATCCTAAGAAGTTGTAAAGAAAATACGCGATGGGACGCTTTCGCGCGCACTAACTGGTCGGTTTTCAGTTTTGTAACCGCGCCCGATCGATCGCCGCGGCGACGCCATCGAGGACGAGTTCGAGGCCGAAGGTGAAATCCGCGTCGGGATCCTCGGGCGGCGCCTCCCAGATATCGGCGGCGAATAGCCTTGCGGCATCGGGAAATCGTGCCGGATCGACCAACTCGACAAGATCGCGGCCGTAGTTCTGTTCGACCTGCGTTTGTTCGAGACCGGCCGCGCGGCTGCCCACTTCGAGTTCACTGGCTAGTACGAATGCCTGCCGGACATGGCCGCTGACCACCGTGATCACGCCGACCTTGGCCGCCCAGTCCAGATCCGTATCGTGCAGACAGCGCAGTCCCGCATCCATCCATCCGATGGCGTTCGGGCCACGCGGCGGACCGGCAATGGGCAGCCGGGCGAGCCAGGGGCGTCGCTGGAAAGTCGCTCGCTGCGCCAGCGCCCAGCGGCGCAGATGTGTGCGCCAATCCCCACGCGGCTCTGTCGGTTCGATTGCTGGACCGAAGCCGAGATCGGCCATGAGCACGATCAGCTCATCCTTGGAGCCGATGTAGCGGTAGAGCGACATGGGCGTGACCCGCAATGCCGCCGCGATCTTGGGCAGAGTCGCGCCGGACAGTCCGTCCCGATCGGCCAGCGCCACGGCGGTGCCGACGACGCGGTCGACGTCGAGTTCGGCCGGGCGACCGAGGCGCGGTCCGGTCGGCAGCCGCCACAGCCTCCGAAGTTCGTCGGGCATATTCGGTTCCGCCACCGTCCTCCGATCTCGCTGCTCACAGGTTCAGCGAACCTTAACATAGGCCTTATAGTATAAGTTATATATTAACTACTAGCAGCGGGTCCCGAACCTGCGGGGACCGCACTTCAGGCATTGCCCTTTGGAAGGCGAAAACATATGGACGCCAGAGCTATTCGTCGCACAACCGGTGTCGCCGGGCTCGTCGCCGCGCTGCTGATGCTGGTCGAGTTGCCGCTGTACTTCGTCTACAACGGCGCGCCGCCGGACTCGAATGTGTTGACCCGCTGCCTGTTCGGGCTCACCGGACTGACCCTGCTCATCGTATTCATCGCCGGGCTCGGCCATCTGTTGAAGCAGACCGCGTATGACTGGGTGGGCACGGTGGCCGCGACCGCCGGGCTGTTGTGGTTGGCGGTCGCGTTCGTCGGAACCGGACTCGAGGTCGGCGCGGTGATCCAGGCGCCGGACCCGATCGATCCGACCATCACGGTCAGCGGCACCTACATCCTGTACGGCACGATTTCACGGCTATTAGAGGGATTGTTCCTGGCGGCCTTGGGATTTGCGGTGTCGCGGACCGCGATGCTGCCGCAGTGGGTCGGCCGGTCGGCCTTACTGCTCGCGCTGGTCAACTTCGCATTCGTACCGTCGCTGTTCTTCGGGAATGCCCCGGCGAATTTCTATGCGGCCAACGGATGGGGCACGACGGCGACGGTGGGCGGGTTCACCATGCTGTGGATTCTGGCGGTCGGCATCGCCATGGCCGTGCAGCGGCCTACAGTTGCCGCGAGCACCCAGGCGGCCGAGGTCCAGCGGGTGTCCTAGGCTGTGATATCGCCCGCGAATTCGGTGCGCACGTCGCCGTCGGGGTCGGGAACCGGGCGATCCTGTCGCCGCCCGGTGTGGTCCATTCCCGTTCAGCCGTTCAGGTGGCGCACCTGCCTCGACTTCGACTCGTCGTACGCCGCGCGACCGGATAGGTGTTCCGGCACGCCGACCTCCCACCAGGCGCCCGCCTCGGTCCATGTCGATGGCTGAGTGCGCACGACAACGACGGCCGGACGGGACTCGCCGAGGGCGGCGGCGCGGGCCCGCGCATACGCGCCACGGAACTCGACCAGGTCGGTCGCGGTGAAGACCGCACAGCCCAATGATCGAGCATGGCCGACGAAATCGACCCGGGGCGGCCTGGGATGGTTGGTCCGACAGTCGGCATAGAAGTTATTGAACGGCTCGCCGCCCTGCCCCTCCTGCAGGCGCGCGATCACCGCGTACCCATCGTTATCGCAGACCACCGCGACGAACCGGTGGCCAGCGAAGGCGGCCGAGAACAGTTCGGAGTTCAGCATCAGATAGGAGCCGTCGCCGAGCATGGTGGTGACCAGGCCGTGCACATGCGCCATGGCCGCGCCCCAGGCACCGGCGAGTTCGTACCCCATACAGGAGAATCCGTATTCGACATCCATCGTCGGGACGGTGCCGGTGGCGCGCCAGCCGCCGATCAGTTCGCCGGGCATACCGCCCGATGCGGTCATGACATAGTCGTCCGGTGCGCTCAATTCATTGACGATGCCGACGATTTGGGCATAGCTCGGAGTGCCGGGCGTGGGAGCGCGCAGCTTATCGATATGGGTGTCCCAGGTGGTTCGGAGTTCTTCGGCGCGGGTGGACCATTCGGCGTCGACTCGCCAATTCGTTAGGTGCGCAGCCAGTTCCCGCATAGTCGCATCGGCGTCGCCGACAACCGCGAGTGCGCCGTGCTTCACCGCATCGAATCGGGCCGTATTGATGGTGACCAATCGGACGTCGGGGGCGAAGACGGTCCAGGATGCAGTGGAGAAGTCCTGTAGTCGAGTGCCGATGGCCAGCACCAGATCCGCTTGTGCGGCAGCGGTATTGGCCGATGTCGAGCCCGTCACACCGAGCGGGCCGGTGAACAATGGGTGATCGTGCGGCACGAGGGTCCGGCCCGCTGTCGTCTCTGTGATCGGAATACCGTGCCGCTCGGCGAATTCGAGCACCAGTCGGCCCGCACCGGAATAGCGGACGCCGCCGCCGAGGATCAGAAGCGGACGTTGCGCCGAGCGCAGCGCGTCGGCGGCTTCGGCCACTACCCGCAAGTCGGGGCGGGCACGCGTGACTCGGTGCACGACCGGCTCGAACAGTGCCTCGGGGAAGTCATAGGTCTCGGCTTGTACGTCCTGGGGCAATGCGAGCGTCACCGGTCCCACATCAGCCGCGTCGGTCAGCACCCGGGCCGCTTGGGGCAGGGTGGCGATCAATTGTTCGGGGCGGGTGATGCGGTCGAAGTATCGACTGACCGCGCGAAACGCGTCATTGACGGTGACGGTGGGGTCGCCGAAGTGCTCGACCTGTTGAAGCACCGGATCCGGTGCTCGACTGGTGAAGGTATCGCCGGGAAGCAGCAGCAGCGGTAGGCGATTCGCATGAGCGACACCGGCCGCCGTCACCATATTCAGTGCGCCGGGACCGATCGAGGAGGTCGCGATCCCGACCTGACGGCGGTGGGTGGCCTTCGCCAGACCGACCGCCGCCAAGGCCATCCCCTGCTCGGTATGCCCACGCCAGACCGGTATTTCGGCACTGCGCTCCTGTAGCGCGGTGCCGAGCCCGAGCACATTGCCGTGCCCGAAGATCGCGAAAACGGCCGGGAACAGGGGTACTTCACGACCATCCAAGGTCTCCGAGCGCTGGGCGATCAGCCAGCCGACCAATGCCTGCGCCATCGTCAACTTCATGCGAACCGTCCTCGAAGTCGTGGGTTCACGGCGTCACCACTCGCTGCAACTCGTGCTGGAGTGCGTCCAATTCGGCGCCACCGGCCATTTGCCTGGTCAGCTCCGGCAAATCGATCTCGGACTTCTCGTAGGAGCCGAGCATCGCGCCGCGCTTGAGCAAGAGGAAGCGGTCGCCGACCGGGAAGGCATGATGCGGGTTGTGCGTGATCAGGATGACCCCGAGCCCGCGGTCTCGTGCCTGCACAACGTATTTCAGCACCACACCGGCCTGCTTCACGCCGAGGGCGGCGGTCGGCTCGTCCAGAATCAGCACCCTGGCCCCGTAGTGCACCGCCCTGGCGATCGCGATGCACTGACGCTGGCCACCGGATAGCGTGCCGACCGGCTGCTCCATATCGCGGATCTCGATGCCCATATCCGCCAGCGCCTGCCGGGCGATATCGCGGCCCCCGCGGCGGTCGAGCAGTCGCACCGGGCCGTATCCGAGGGTCGGCTCGGAGCCGAGTACGAAGTTGCGCCACACGCTCATCAGCGGCACCACCGCGAGATCCTGGTACACGGTCGCGATGCCGTGATCCAAAGCCTCTCGGGGCGAGGACAATCGGCTCGTCTGCCCGTCGATCTTCAGCTCACCACGGTCGTGCTGGTGCACACCGGCGAGAATCTTGATCAGCGTCGACTTGCCTGCACCATTGTCGCCGAGGATGCAGGTGACCTGTCCCGCGTTCACGACCGTCGAGACGTCACGTAGGGCGACGACACCGCCGTAGCTCTTGCCGATATCGATCGCTTCGATCAGTGGTGCCGGCCCAGCCGGCACCACGCCGCCGCCACTGGTCGAATCGCTCTGCGATGCTGTGCTCATCGGCGTACCCTCTCGGCTCGCTTCTTGAATATGTTGTTGACCAACACCGCTGCCAACAGCAGCACGCCGAGGAACAGCATGAACCAGTCACTGTCCCAACCGGCGAAAACGATGCCCTGACGCGCCATGCCGAAGATCAGCGCGCCGATCGCGGCGCCGACCGCCGAACCGAATCCGCCGGTCAGCAGGCAGCCGCCGACCACGGCCGCGATGATGTAGTGCAGTTCCAGCCCGACACCCTGATTCGCCTGCACGCTGGAGAAGCGGAGGATACTGCAGGACCCGACGACCCACCCCGCGAAGGCCGTGGTCATGAAGAGCAGGATCTTCGTCCGGTGGGCGGGAACGCCGACGGCCCGCGCACTGGGCAGCGCACCGCCCACCGCGAAGATCCAGTTGCCGAATTTCGTGCGTACCAGCACAAGTGCGGCGATCGCGGTCAGCACCACCCACCAGACGACCGATGCCTGCAGGTGGGTGTCGCCGATATCCAGTGTCGATGCGAAGACCCATCCGGCCGAGTTGTATCCCGCGGCGCTGCGAATGCCGGATACCTGAACGGTTCCGGTGACCAACCGGGTTACGCCTAGGTTGAGCCCCTGCAGCGCAAGGAAGGTGCCGAGCGTGACGATGAAGCTCGGTAGACCGGTACGCATCACCAGCCACCCGTTGAACGCACCGACGGTCAGCGCGAAGAGCAGCGAAACCAGCAGCGCCAGCCAGACATTCCAGCCCGCATGCACCGCGAGCAGTGCGGTGACCAGCGCGGTGGAGGCGGTCATGACACCGGCGGACAGATCGAATTCACCGCCGATCATCAATAGCGCGACCGCGACCGCCATGATGCCGAGTGTGGACGAATCGTCCAGCCAGGTCGCGACGCCGAGCGGACTGAGGAACCGGTCGGTAATGACCGAGAAGAATACGAAAACCAATGCGGCGCCGAGCAATGCCCCGATCTCCGGTCGGACGATCAAGCGCTGGAGCAGCGAGGGGCCCTCCGGCGGGCTGCTGGGTGCGACCTCGGAAGTTTTGGTGGCAATAGTCATTTCATCCACTCCTTCAGCGCATGCCCAGTGCCACGCGCGCGGCCACGGCTTCGACATTGTTCTTGTCGACGAAGGCGGGCCCCGTCTGCACCGGTGCGCCACCACCGACCGAGTTCAGGTTCGTCCGATACAACTGCAGCAGCACCACCGGCAGATAACCCTGTTCGTATTGCTGCTGGTCCACCGCGAAGAGCAGCTTGCCCGCCCGAATCGCCTCGACCACATCGGTATTCAGGTCGAAGGTCGCGACCGTGGCGGCCGACTGCGATTCCTTCACCCCATCGACCGCGCGGGCGGCGACCTGTGAATTCAGCGTCAGCACCGCGTCGATGGACCTATCCGCCTCCAGCGCGCCCTTGATGCGGGACTGCGCGTCGGTGGGATTATTGATATCCACCTGCAAGGTGGTGCCATTGCCGAAGGCCTTGGTCGCGCCATCGCAGCGCTGATTGGCGCCGATATTGCCCGCCTCGTGGATGACGCACAGCAACTTCTTGCGGCCCGCGTCGGCGAGGCGTTTACCCGCGGACTGCCCGGCCAGCGTCTCACTTTGTCCCACATGGCCGATGGCGCCGAATTTCGCGCTCTCGCTCTCGCCCGAATTGATGGTCACCACCGGAATACCCGCGGCGACGGCCTTCGCGATCGAGGGCCGAAGCGCCTCCGGATTCGCCATCGATACGACCAGACCGTCCACGCCCTGCGCGACCGCATTATCGATGAGCTTGGCCTGCTGCCCGGGATCGCCGGAGGAGTTGTACTCGACACGGACGCCGAGATCCTTGCCCGCCGCCTCCGCACCGTTCTTGACGACGTTCCAGAAGGCGTCACCGGGGCTGCCGTGGGTCACCACCGCGACCGACCCCAACTTGCCCTGGGCGACGGGGGAATGGGTCGGAGCGGGGACATCCGCACCCGGACCGCTACACGCGGCGAGAATGGTGGCCGCGGCCAGCCACGGCACCAGGCGGCGCGATCGCCGCCACCACGGCGTGCGTATTTCCAGTGACATCGTTGTCATCACTTCCCATCTAGATTCGGGCGGAGTCGAGAGCGGAACCGATGCCCGCGAGGTGGATCAGACTGCGGGCGGCATCTCGGCTCGGCAGTTCCGCCGAATCCTCGGGGCGCAATGCCGTGTCCTGTTCGATGACATACCAGCCGCGGTATCCGGCGGCATGCACGCTGCGCACCAGGGCGTCGATATCGACATCGCCGTCGCCGAGCGGGACGTAGATGCCCTGGCGGACCGCGTCGCTGTATTCCATTGCGCCGCTGCGCACTCGGTCGGCAATCGCATTGCGCACATCCTTGAGGTGGATGTGTCCGATGCGATCCGGATAGCGCTGCGCGAGGCGCACCGGATCGGTGCCGCCGATGAGCAGGTGGCCGGTGTCCAGGCACAGGTCGAGATCGGAATCGGCAAGGAAGCGGTCGACTTCGGCTTCGTTCTCGACGTAGGTGCCGACATGTGGATGCAGCGTGGTGCGGAGTCCATATTCGGCGGCGACATCCCTTATGGCGGCGGCTGTTTCGATGAGGGTTCGCCACTCTTGGTCGGAAAGCGCTGGGCGCGTGTCATATCCGTCGAGACCGGTCGCGGCCGCGAGGACGACTACCTCCGCGCCCGTCGCGGCGAACAGCGCGGCGTTCTCGCGGGCGGCCGCGATCGCCTGCTCCGGGTCGCGGTGCAGCGCGAGAGCGAGGAACCCACCGACCGAGCTGATTCCGAATCCGTCTAGCAGCGAACGCAATTCGAGGGGATCGCGCGGTAGATAGCCGGGTGGGCCGAGTTCGGTGGCCGAAATGCCGAGCGCGACCATCTCGGTCAGCACGGTCCGCGCGTCGAGCACGTGACCCCAACCGGGGACTTCACAGACTCCCCAGGAAATTGGCGCGGCCGCGATGCGCAGCGGGTGGCGCGGTTCGGGCGCATCCGCCACCCGGCCACCGCCCGTCATCGAATCGCTATGCGATGCAGTACTCATCGGGACTCTCCGACCTTCAGCGTCGATCATGCGCTCCGAAGTATTGGAGCGCTCCAACTATGTAACGTGGGTCATAGTGTGTCAAGTACTGCATCGTCGGCTCTTATACCGCTGCTACCAGCGAAAATCCGGCCATCCAGCGGAAATGCCGCGAGCTGGCGATGGAAAAATGTCGGATTAGAGCGCTCTATTGCCTAGCGGGCGTCAACCTTGTAACGTCCGACACTGCATGAGCACGGCGATCACGGAACGGAGGCGAAATGGCTCGACCGACCATGGAGGACGTCGCCGCCCGCGCCGGTGTGTCCCGCGCACTGGTATCCCTCGTCATGCGCAACTCCCCCAAGGTCAGCGAGCACCGCCGTCGCGCGGTGCTAGCGGCCGCGAAAGACCTCGGCTACCAACCGCACATCATGGCGCGATCGCTGGCCAGCCGGACCTCCAATATCGTCGGCGTCATGGTCTCCGACCTGCGCAATGCGTTCTTCGCCGACGTGGTGGAGGGGATGGACGCGGCCGCGCAGGACGCGGGCCTGGAACTGATCCTCAATACTGGGCGCCGCAGCGCCGCCCGGGAACGCACCGCACTGGAGAGCCTGCTGTCCTTCCGACCCGGCGGCGTTATCCTGCTCTCCCCCGTATTGCCCATTGCGGCCGTCCGCGAAGCCGCCGAAAAGTGTCCGGTCGTGCTCATCTCGCGCAGTTCCGCCATTGCCGATGTCGACACCGTCAATGACAATGGCGAGATCGGTGCCGCGCTGGCCGTGGATCATCTGGTCTCGCTCGGCCACCGTCGGATCGTGCATCTCGACGGCGGTGGCGCCTTCACCTCGGCCGCGCGCCGTCGCGGGTACCGCGACGCCATGGCGCGAAATGGGTTGGAGCCCATGATCATCGCGAGCGAGCACACCGATTCCGCGGGTATCGCCGCGATCCAGAAACTGCTGAACCTGTTCTCTCGCGACAACTTTCCCACCGCGCTGGTGTGCGGTAACGACTTCAACGCCGTCGGCGCGATGTCGGCGCTGGAAGAGGCCGGACTTTCAGTGCCGCACGATGTTTCGATCGTCGGCTATGACAACACGTCGCTGGCCGCGCTGCGACACGTCTCCCTGACCACCATCGATCAGCCCCGAAACCAGATGGGTCGCTTGGCAATCGAGGCGCTCATCGAACGCCTGCGCGATGGCCGCACCGAACCGGTGCGCCGCCGCCTGCAACCGTCACTGGTCGTCCGTGCGACGACTGCCGCTCCCCGCGACTGACCCGGTTCCGACTGTCGCCCCCCGGTATCAACAACCGCCATTTCGTATTTCATTAGGAGGAGAGCCGATGACATCCGCGCACACCGTCACTGTTGGCCTGGCAGGCACCGGAAGAATCGGCACCTCCCACGCCGAGACGCTCAAACACCTGCCCGGTGTCGACACCGTCATCGTCGCCGATGCCGACGCCGAGCGCGCCCGCGCCGCCGCCGGAAAGCTCGGCGTCGATGTCGTCCCCGATATCGACGCCCTGTTCGCCTCGCCCCTGGACGGCCTGGTCATCGCGACGGCCACCGATTCCCATCCCGAACTCATCACCCGAGCCGTGGACGCGGGCATCCCCGTCTTCTGCGAAAAGCCGGTGGCCGCCGACATCCAAGGCACCCTCGAGGTCATCACCCACATCGAAAACTCCACCGTCCCGGTCCAGATCGGCTTCCAACGCCGCTTCGACGCGGGCTACCGAGCCGCCCGTGCCGCCATCGCCTCCGGCGCACTCGGCTGGCTGCACACCCTGCGCGCCACCACCCTCGACCCCGCACCTCCACCCGCCGAATACATCCCCCGCTCCGGCGGCCTGTTCCGCGACTGCGGCGTCCACGATTTCGACATCATCCGCTGGGTCACCGGCCGCGAGGTAGTCGAGGTCTACGCCACCGGCGCCAACCGAGGCGAAACCTTCTTCGCCGACGCAGGCGACGTGGACACCGCCGCGGTACTCCTGCGCCTGGACGACGGCACCCTCGCCACCGTCTCCCTCAGCCGCTACAACGGCGCAGGCTACGACGTCCGCCTCGAAGCCCTCGGCTCCCGCGGCAACGCCATCGTCGGCCTCGACGACCGCGCCCCCTTGACCTCCGTCGAACCCGACTACGCCCCCTCCACCTTCCCCGCCTACCCCGGTTTCATGGAGCGCTTCCGCCGCGCCTACACCGACGAACTCGCCGCATTCCTCTCCGTGATCAAGGGTGACCTCGAAAACCCCTGCACCCCCGCCGATGCCTTGGCAGCGTTCTACATCGCCGAGGCGTGTGAACTCTCCCGCCGAGAGGGCCGCTCCGTCGCGGTTTCCGAAGTCCGGCACTGATCCGGACCCTCGTCACCGGTCGACTGTGTCACGGCTCGTGCCGCAGTCGGTCACGACAGCCTCGAATCTCGGCGATGACGCGCCGCGATGATCCACGGCATGAGAGGCAAGTTCATCGCGGCGGTCGCGGAGGCGATGGATGCGGATCAACTGGCCGAGCAGTTGTGGGGTGACAGCGAAGATCATGGCCGGGCCGGCAGGGGGCGGAGGCGTACTACGGCGGTGCCGTGGGCCAGGGCGGTGCGGAGGGCGGGAAGGTTGGTGGTGCCGTCAGGATCGAGGTGGATTTTGGCGAAGCGGCCGTGGGTCGGGTTTTGGGTGAGGATTTCGCGGTAAAGGGTGGCGGCGCGAGGTTCGTCGGTGATGACCTCGTGGTCGGCTTGGATGTCGGCGCCGCGGAAGCGGATCCGTACCGGGGTGCCCGGAATGAGGTTGCGGCGCCAGTTGGCGGCGGTGCCGATCAGGAGGTGGCCGTCGTGTTCGGCATAGCCGACGGGGTTGGCGTATTCGCGGCCGGTTTTGCGGCCGGAGACGGTGATGATGAGGAGCTTCTTGCTCAGTAGCGGATGCAGGCGGGATCGGAGGATGACGCGGACGACGGCGTCGCCGATGCGCTGGGTGCGGGATTGGATGGTAGGGGCCTTGGTCGGGGTGGACATGGTGCCTCCGCTGGTCAGTTAATTACTGAGTGGATACTCAAAAAATACGACTGTGTGGGGCATACTGCAAGGGTTGATTCGGCGTGGAGAGGAGATCGGGGTGGCGGCGTCCGCGGATGGTGCGCGGCCGACTCGCGCGCAACGGGGGCGGCCCTCGACGGGGGTGCGGGAGTCGGTTGTGGTGGCGGCGCAGGAGATTTTGGTAGAGGCAGGAGTGGCTCGGCTGACCACGAAGGAAGTAGCGAAGCGGGCGGGGGTGGCCGAGTCGAGCATCTTCTATCACTTCGGGGATCGAATGGGGTTGCTGCAGGCGGTGATCCAGCGGCATCTGCGGCCGGTCAAGGATGTACTCGGGGAGGTCGAGGAACGGCCCGGGTTGCGGGCGGGTCTGGTGGCGCTCGTCGAAGCGTTGGAGGGGTTCTTTCTGGATGCCATTCCGGTAATGGCCGCGGTGCAATCGGATGCGGAGTTGCGCGCGAAGTATGCCGAGCGCAGTCGGGAGTTGGATATCGGGCCGCACCGCGCGGTCGACGCTGTCATTGCGCACCTGTCGATGCCGCGCGCGGACCAGCACGTACCGGTCTCGGTGGATCTACGAGCAGTCGCTCTGCTCCTGGTCGGCGCGGCGCATCAACGCGCGCTGCAACGTCACCTGAGCCCACTCGACGTGGTCACGGCGCTGCCCACAACCGAATCCATTGTGGACACGGTTATGCCGATCCTCGGCTGAGACCGCCGAGTGCCTGCGAGCGGTGAATCGATTCGCGGAAGTCGACCTGTCCGACTCGTCTGCACACCCTCGACCGGAAGACGCCCGAACCAGTGCTGTGTCCAGCTAGCTCCTGCCGCATCCAGCCCTCGGGCCGGGGTCTGTCGAACGTAGCCGAATGGTTGTCGCGCAGGCCCGTATTCGACCGCGATCTACGCTCGGCGAGCAGTCGGAGTGGGGCACCAATCTATCTGGACGGGGTAGTAGGCCCGTCGTTGGCGCGACCATGCCGTTCTTCCGCTGACGGATACCGCGTACCTACTCGGCGACGGCCGAATGGCAAAAGGGAGCGTTATCGAGCAGGCAACAGCCGACCGATGACCTCAGCGAGCTGTTTCACATTGCGGCATTCGTGCATGGTGATGTGTTCGGCGAATACATGTGCGGCCGAATCACCGCTGGACCAGGAGCGGGCGGGTTCGGGATTGAGCCAGTAGGCGTGTTTCGCGCGGTCCGACATTGCCCGCAGCGCAGCGAGATTCGGATCGGTACGGTTGGTGCGGGCGTCGCCGAGGATGAGCAGCGAGCTGCGGGGCCCGAGGGCGTCGAGGTAGTTGTCGACGAAGCCTTGCAGCGCCTCACCGTAGTTGCTGCTGCCGAAGCGGGCGACTTTGGAATCGCGCACGATTCGGGCGGCGGTACCCGGGACGGGTGGCTCACCAGGAGTGAAGAAGCCAGTGATTTCGTCGCAGGTGTCGATGAAGCCGAAGCTGCGGACCCTGCTGAATTGGTCCTGCAGCGCCTGCACGAGTTGCAGGGTGAATTCCGCAAAACCCGTGACAGAGCCGGACAAGTCGGCCAGTACGACCAGGTCGGGACGGCCGTGTTTGCGGGCGCGCAGCACCGGGTCGATCGGCACTCCCCCGGTTGCCATGGAGCGACGCAGGGTTCGGCGCATATCGATCTGGCCGCGGACCGCCTTGCGGCGGCGGGCGGCGAGGCGGGTGGCGAGTTTGCGAGCCAACGGGTTGACCAGGCGGCGCATTTCGGCGAGGTCTTGTTCGCGGGCGCCGAGGAAGTCGACCCGATCGGTGCTGGATTCGACGCCGCGACGGGCAATGTATTCGGTGCCGCGCAGTTGCGCGGAGCGCAGGCGCGCCTCGGTTTGGACGGCGGTGCGGAATTCGCGCAGGCGGCGGTCGGCTTCGATGGTACGCACGGTGGTGTCGAGGTCACCTCCCATGCCCGCGACGATGCGTTCGACAAGTTCTTCCGGCCGTAGGGATTTCATGGTCAGATAGGAGGACCAGCCCGCACCCGATGCGGTGCTGACCGGGCTCGAGGTCACGCCGGTGCCGACTCCGCCGTATCCGCCCAGCTCGGTGAGCGCCTGCCGAGCGAGTTCGGTTACCGCATCGCGGTCGTCCCGGGCGAGGGCGTCCACCAAGCGGTCGCGCAGTGCGTCGACGGACTCCGAGGTCGACGGCGTTGCCGACCGCGGCTGTTCGGCGGTCAGGAAGTAGAGATCGAAGAGCTGGTCGAAAACGGCGCGCTGGCCGTTGCGGCGCAACAGACAGGCGGCCATGCCGGAACGCAGGCGGTTGCGGTCGGAGAGGCCGAGCGCCAGCATTGCCCCGGCGGCGTCGATGGTTTCACTCGGCCCCGCGGAGATTCCGTGGTCACGCAACAGTCCGACGAATTCGACGAGACGATCGGTCAGACTATCGCTGGGAGTGGTCACGATGGTCTGCGATCGTGTGGCTCAACAGCGGGCAGTTCCAGGCGATCGATGGCGATGCGGTGGTCGGCTTGGTATTTGAGCAGTACGCCGAGGGTGGAGCGCACGATAGTGCCGGTCAGGTTCCGGGTACCGAGGGCGACCAGAGTGCGCGCCCAGTCCACGGTTTCGGCGATCGACGGAGGCTTGCGCAGCGACAGTTCGCGAAGGGCGCCGACCGTTCGGACCACCGGCTCCCCCAGCGCATCGTCCAACTCGGGCACCTTCATGCGGACGATGGCGCGTTCCAACTCGGCTGTCGGGTAGTCGATGTGGAGGTAGAGGCAGCGGCGTTTCAGCGCCTCGGACAGATCGCGATTGGCATTGGAGGTGACGAGGACGATGGGCCTGCGGACCGCGGTGACGGTACCGAGTTCGGGGATACTGACCTGGTAGTCGCCGAGGACCTCCAGGAGCAGTCCTTCGAGTTCGACATCGGCCTTGTCGAGTTCGTCGATCAGCAGCACGGTCGGATGCGGGTTTCGAATCGCGGCCAGCAGCGGACGCTGGAGCAGGAATTCCTCGGTGAAGACGTGGTCGCGGGTGCTGTCCCAGCCTTCGTTATCGGTGGCGGTGATGCGCAGCAGCTGCTTGGCGTGATTCCACTCGTAGAGCGCGCGGGCCTCATCGATGCCCTCGTAGCACTGCAGGCGCACCAGGTCGGAGCTGGTGGCGGTGGCGATCGCCTTGGCCAGCTCGGTCTTGCCGACACCCGCCGGGCCCTCGATCAGCAGGGGCTTGCCCAGGTGCCCGGCGAGGAACACCGCAGTGGCGATGTCGGTGGAGGGCAGGTATCCGGCGTCGGTGAGCCGCCGCGTCACCTCGTCGACCGAACCAAAGAACTTACTCATCAGTAACTAGTCTACGGCCTGTATCCGCGGAAGATCGGTCGGGGGCGGCGGCGTCAGTGGGGCTGGACAGACCCTGAGCCCAAATCAGCACCCGCTAGGGGAATCGTCATACCAAAGGCTGATTCTTCCCTCGAATCCCGCTTCACCTCTGGCTTTTCGGACAAAAGCGGCACAGGGTGTACGTGCGGTCGATGCGCAAATGCGAGCAGACCCTCGTCGGGGAATGGCGAACGCAGCGTTCGCCGCAGATAGAAAGGATTCACAGTGTTTTCCAGAACGACGTCCGTTCCAGGCCGGGCCGTGGTGGCCAGAGTGGCCATCGCCGGTGCACTCGCCGCAGTTCCGTTGACCGCGCTGGCGATTCCCGCCTCGGCGGACCCGACCGCCACCGAACCCGGCGTGACCGAAGTGCGGCACCCGCACAACGATTGGGATTGCGACCGCCCCGGCTTCTTCGACGACTGGGACCACCACCCCGGCCGGTGGGATGACTGCGACTTCCCCGGCCGCTGGAACGATCCCTGGCGATTCCCCCGCCACCTCTTCCCGCGCGGCGCATTCGGCAGCAGCTGATCCCGAGCACTGGCGGCCCGGCACCGAGCAGGTGCCGGGCCGTTCTGCGTTCCGCCCCTCGCGCTGCGCCGAAGTAACCGGCCCGCACCGAGCACCCCCGTCGCCGACCGACTCCGGGTTGATACCTCCGGGAACACCCCCACCCCAGTCGGACCCCGTCTCATACTTCCGACTGAAATAACCCTGAATCGGCCTGCGACAGAAGACTTTTCGACGACAACACGCCAGAGTGGGAGCATGACAACGACGCCTCGCCGAATGCTGGCCCAGGTGGCCGCGGCCGCCGCCATCGCCGTAGTTCCCTTGACCGCCTTGGCAATTCCGGCCTCGGCCGCGCCAGCGACGGGCTCCGCCGGATCCGGCGCGGGCTGCGAGACGGCCGAAAATCGAGACGCGTGCGAACAGGCATGGCGCAACGAGCAGCAGCGGCGCAAGCGGGAGGACGATAACTGGGCGAACAGCCTGAACAATCCGGCCAACCCCATGAGCCCGCTCAACCCCAATAACCCGGCCAACCCGCAATATCAGTGGGAGCACAGCCTGAACAATCCGGCCAACCCGATGAGCCCCTTGAACCCCATGCACCCGAGTAACCCGAGCAGCCCGAGTAACCCGAACACCCCAAGTAGCCCGAGCAGCCCAAGTAGCCCTACCCCTGGCCACTGACCACGAACCGAGGACACCAGTGGCCCGCCTCGACCCGGAGCGGGCCCGAATTCCCGCCGCGATTCACGGCATAGGCGCGCGGAAGTGACTGGGTTCGGCGTCGGCGGGCACGGCACTGGCCGCGCTGAACGGCTCCACCTCGGCCCGCAACTCGACGAGGTGTCGAGCGTGCGCCGCTAGCGCGCGGTCCTCGTCGGAAACCGGATCCCACTGCCGGACGGGCAGCGCCTTTCCACTGCCGTCCACCGTGACGACGACGGCGAGCCCGTGCGCCGCAAGAGCCGGTTCGTCGGAGTGGGTATCCGTGGCGGTCACATGCACGCTGACGTGCATACTGCGCGGACCGGTATAGATCAGCCGAGCACCGACCTCGACGATATGACCGATGACAATGGGCCGGTAGAACCGGATCCCGCCGAAGTAGGACGTAATGACATGCTGTCCAACCCAATCGGCGCCGCAGATATAGGCCGCCTCATCGATCCACTGCATGGTGCGACCGCCGTGCACCTTGCCGCCCCAGTTGATATCCGACGGCGCCGCCAGGAATCGCAGCGTGCCGGTGGGTGCGGTGCCCGCCGATGTGTACTGCTGGGCAGCCATCGCCTCTTCGATCCGCTTGCGCACCGAAATCCGCGCCCTCGCCTGCCGGTGCCGCTGTAGCTCGAGAATCGTGGTCGGATTCCATTGCGGCACTTCCACGGTCCGTCGATTGTCGTCGACCGCGACGAAAATCGTCAGACATTGCGCCGTCTGCACCGGCTTGCGTCGCGTGGGATCGGTCGAATAGACGCTGACGAGGATATGCATGCTGGTGCGTCCCGTATGCACGAGATTCGCATGCAATTCGACCAACTCACCGACCGCGATCGGCCGGTCGAGATGAATATTTCCGACATAGGCGGTGACGCAGTAACAACCACTCCACTGGGCCGCCGCCGCATAGGCGACCTTATCGATCCATTCGAGTAGCTTTCCGCCGTCGACCGAGCCCGCGATGCCCGCATCGGCCGGTTTGACGAGGAAGCGGTGGATGGCCTCGGCACGTCGACCGGCCGATGCCGGACTCGGTGCGGAAGCGGGGCCAAGTGTGGTGGATGAGGTGCTCACGACTCGCGATCTGTTCGGCAGACAAAGGCTTCGACTCCGTTGTCCCCGAAGACGATAGGCAACCGCGCCGCTACGGGCGAGTAGTGAGCCCCGCCGATCCGAAAGTCAGTGGACGTATTTGGCGGAGCGAGGGGATTCGTTGCGGCGTTTGGTTCGCCGCTTGGTGTTGACGAGGTTGATATCGCCGCCGTAATGGGCCAGGACACGATTGTCCATGACCGCGCGCCAGATCGCGGGGACAGCAGCCAGCAGGATCATGCTGGCGTAGCCCGCGGGTAGCTGTGGCGCCTGCTCCGAACTGCGCAGGGTCTGGTAGCGGCGGCCGGGATTCGCGTGGTGGTCGCTGTGGCGCTGCAGATGGAACAGGAATAGGTTCGTGACCAGACGGTCACTGTTCCAGCTGTCACGCGGGGAGCAGCGCACATATTTGCCATTGCGACCGCGCTGGCGAAGCAGTCCGTAATGCTCGACGTAGTTCACCGTCTCGAGCAGCCCCGCGCCGATCAGCGCCTGCAGTGCCAGAAATGGGATCACCACCGGCCCAAAGATGACGATCAGCGTGCCGAACAGCACGACACTCATCGACCAGGCCTGCAACAGATTATTGTCCCGGCAGAACCAGCGCTTTCCCTTGCGGGACAGGCGTTCGCGCTCCAAGACGAGCGCTGAGCGGAAGCCACCGATCATACTGCGCGGCAGGAACTCCCACAGTGATTCGCCGAATCGGGCACTGGCCGGATCTTCCGGCGTCGCGACGCGCACGTGATGGCCGCGATTGTGCTCGACGAAGAAGTGCCCGTACCCCGATTGCGCCAGTGCGATTTTCGCCAGCCAGCGTTCGAGGTGCTCGACCCGATGGCCGAGTTCGTGTGCGGCATTGATTCCGATGCCCGACACGAACCCGAGCGTCACGGCCAAACCGAGCTTATCGGATATGCTCAGTGCGTCTCTGGACCAGAGAAATCCCGCGATGAGCAGGCCGATGAACTGCAGCGGCAGGAAAAGATAAGTGCACCAGCGATAGTAGCGGTCGTTGGACAAGGCCTCGTAGTCCTCGTCGCGCGGATTGCTCCCGTCATTCCCAATTGCCCAGTCCAGCAGCGGGATCACTCCGAGCACAATGATCGGACCGATCCACCAGAAAATTTCCAGGCCCGTACGGGCCACCAGTTGTGAAGGAAGTACCGAACAACTCGGAGCGATCAACCCCAGTATCCACAGATACCGCTTGGGGTCGCGTCTTTCAGTATTCTCGAAGATCGACATAGGCGCCTCGGGCATCCAACTGAACAACACCGACAGTGAGTGTGGCCGCCGAAATCCGTTGCGGTAGAACTGTCGCTCCAGAATAGCTGTGTCTGCGCCGCGTGCCAGCGATCTTTCGAAATCCGCATTCTGACCTGGCGGCTTTCCTTGGCCGAGGGCGGATTTCGCCGCGCCAGGCGGTGCTGCGGCCCGACATCGAATCCGACACTCGATCTGCGTGCCCGACGGCGGGTTTCGGCCCTGGGACCGGCCCGCCACCGGGCATTACGCATCGAAATCGCCAGCGCTACGGTAGCGCCGCGCAGTTGGACGGAGCGGGCATACCCGCGAGCCGATCGGTCAACCACTGCTGCGAGGCCACCATGGCCGGGAAGAAGGCGATCACGTGGGTGCCGACGAGTCCGGATGCGGGGGGAATTTCGGCGTTCGCTTCCAACTGAACGGGCACTCCGCTACCACACCAACCGGCGGCCACGTCGCGCACCGGCACAAATGGCGCTCCCTGGTCGTTCATGGCCGACGCGGCAAGTACCGGAACGGCCGGGGCGCGGGTGCCGATACGCTGCTCGGCGAATGCCGACTGCAACACCGGGGACCGATCGATAACGGCGGTGATCGGTTCTCCGCTGGTGGTCCACTCGGACGTGTGCCCATGCTCCTGGGCAAGTCCGGCCGGGACCGCACATTTGCCCAGGGATTCCTGCAGGATCGCCTTGCCGAGGTCGTTGAGTTCAGCGTCGAGCACCGGGCGAGTTTCCGGGTAGTCGGCGGCAATGCCGTTGAGAATCCAGGCGAATGACGGTGCGAAATCGGCGCGGCCATCGTTGAATCCGATGAAGTATTCGTCGTCCACCACCGGCCCACCGACGTAGGCGCCGCGCACATTCAGATCGGGGGCGTAGCTCGATTGCAGTTCGGCCGCACCGGCGGAGGCCATACCGCCCTGCGAATACCCGTAGAGGATGACCGGCGTGCCGGGGTTGAGACCGGTGCCGGGCAACTGCAGGGCGGCGCGCGCGGAGTCCAGTACCGCATAGGCTTGCGACTTCCGGTTGAGATAGTCGTGCACGTCGGGCGTGCCGAGTCCGTGATAGTCGGTCACCACAATCGCCACACCGCGGTTGAGCAGCGAACGGATTGCCACCAGGTCGTATTCGAAGATTATGTCCAACGGAGGCTGGAACTCGGCGATCGTCGACATCAGCTTCGAGGGCGCACATTGATCGCCCTGCCCCTTGGTACCGCCCGCGTACGCGATCAGCGGCCGCTCGCCCGGACCGGTCCACGGGACGCTCGGCTGCAGGTACGTGCCGACCACCGCTGTCGGCGCATCGTGGGTATCGCTACTGACGTACATCATGCGCGTCGCCGCCGCGGGGACCACTCCCGGCTGTCCGGGCGCCGACATTGCGACCGGCGCCGGTTCGGCGCGAACAATAGCGCCTGGCCCGTCCGGGAGCGATGGCGGTGGAAGGTAGAAATCATCGGCCTCCGCGACCTGTTGTTCCCCCGCCGGTTGCGCCCATATATGAGGTGCGGCGATAGTCCCGCCTCCGACCACGATCAGGGTTCCCGTCAAAGCTGCGGTCAATCCAAATATCCGGCTGCGCACGATGTCGGATCCTTCCTGCGAAATTGGGAGGTACCCATGGCGTCTAGAATCGGATAGAGAGGGTATCTCCAGCAGTATCGGTTTTCCGTGAATCCCGACGAGAATCGCCGATTCGTGACGGCCTCGAACCCACAAACACCGAGGTCCATTTTGGCGTGAAACTCCTCGACTACGAGTTCGGGTCGGGGCCGGTGCTCATGTAAGTAGCGGCAATTGCGTGGCCGCGGCATAAGCGACCACCGAAACAACAGTGGCCCACCCCGACGAATCGGAATGGGCCACTGTCGTGTTTGCGCGTATTACGCGGTTTCGGTGATCGGCCGGTCGACCCAGCTCATCAGGCCGCGCAGCTTGGCGCCGGTGACCTCGATCGGGTGTTCGGCATTGGCCTTGCGCAGCGCCTCGAGCTCCTTATTGCCGCCCTCGACATTCGCGACGAGCCGCTTGACGAAGCTGCCGTCCTGGATGTCACGCAGAATGTCCTGCATGCGCTTCTTGGTGTCGGCATCGATAACCCGCGGACCCGACAGGTAGCCACCGAATTCGGCGGTGTCGGAGACCGAGTAGTTCATCCGGGCGATGCCGCCCTCGTACATCAGATCGACGATGAGCTTGAGCTCGTGCAGCACCTCGAAGTAGGCCATCTCCGGGGCGTAGCCCGCCTCGACCATGACCTCGAAACCGGTCTTGACCAGCTCTTCGGTACCACCACAGAGCACCGCCTGCTCACCGAACAGGTCGGTCTCGGTCTCTTCCTTGAAGGTGGTCTTGATGACACCCGCGCGGGTACCGCCGATGCCCTTGGCGTAGGACAGCGCCAGCGCCTGACCCTCACCCTTCGGGTCCTGCTCGACCGCGATCAGGGCCGGAACGCCCTTGCCATCGACGAACTGACGACGCACCAGGTGGCCGGGGCCCTTCGGCGCGACCATGCCGATGGTCACATTGGCCGGGGGCTTGATCAGGCCGAAGTGGATGTTGAGGCCGTGGCCGAAGAACAGCGCGTCGCCGTCCTTCAGGTTGGGCTCGATGTCGTTGGTGAAGATCGACGCCTGAGCGGTGTCCGGGGCGAGCACCATGATCACGTCGGCCCACGCGGCGACCTCGGCCGGGGTGCCGACGGTCAGACCGGCCTCTTCGGCCTTCGGCCGCGACTTCGACCCCTCAGCGAGGCCGACGCGGACCTCAACACCGGAGTCGCGCAGGCTCAGCGAGTGCGCGTGCCCCTGGCTGCCGTAGCCGATGACAGCGACCTTGCGGCCCTGGATGATCGACAGGTCGGCGTCGTCGTCGTAGAACATCTCGACTGCCACTCTTGGTTCCCTTCGGATCGGATCATCCCCGCCGGAGCGGGGAACACCATGCTGACGCAGGTGATGAGTTTGCAAATTTCGGATCAAATCGGATCCCCCGCGTGCGCGGGGAGCGCGGCACACCGACCGTCGATCGCAGCAAGACTAGCTCGTCTTCACGATCAACCGATCAGGCACTAGCCGACCAGCCCGTTTTTGGGCTGGTCCAAAAGACACAGTGCGCCACCGCGGCGAGCGTCAGCGAGTCGCGGTGATGGATTTCGGCCCACGGCCCACGGCGACCACACCGGACTGCACGATCTCCCGGATGCCGTACGGCTCGAGCATCCGTAGCAGCGCGTCGAGCTTGGACCGGGTTCCGGTCGCCTCGACGGTGAGCGCGTCCGGCGAGACATCGATCACCTTCGCCCGGAAGAGCGTAACCGCCTCGATGACCTGGGTACGCACGCTGGCGTCCGCACGCACCTTCACCAGGATCAGTTCGCGGGCGACCGAGGTGTCGGCATCCTGCTCCACGATCTTGATGACATTGACCAGCTTGTTGAGCTGCTTGGTGACCTGCTCGAGCGGCAGGTCCTCGACGGTGACGACGATGGTCATGCGCGAGATCTCCGGGATCTCGGTGCCACCGACGGCCAGCGATTCGATATTGAAGCCACGGCGGGAGAACAGCGCCGCGACCCGGGCCAGCACGCCCGGCTTGTCCTCGACCAGGACGCTCAGGGTGTGAGTGGTACTCACTGATCGGTCCCCTTGTTCTTCTCGTGCGACATCGCCTCATGGATGACGGCGGGCTCGGCGGCCTGCTCGTCCTCATCGAAGAGCGGGCGGATGCCGCGCGCGGCCATGATCTCGTCATTGCTGGTGCCCGCGGCGACCATCGGCCACACCTGGGCGTCCTTGCCGACGATGAAGTCGATCACCACGGGACGGTCGTTGATGGACTGCGCCTCGCGGATGGCGGCCTCGACGTCCTCCTCACGCTCGACCCGGATGCCGTGGCAGCCGAGGGCTTCGGCGAGTTTGACGAAATCGGGGATGCGCAGGGTATGCGTGCCGAGATCGGTGTTGGAGTAGCGCTCCTCGTAGAACAGGGTCTGCCACTGGCGGACCATGCCGAGGTTGCCGTTGTTGATCAGTGCGACCTTGATCGGCACGCCCTCGACGGCACAGGTGGCCAACTCCTGGTTGGTCATCTGGAAGCAGCCGTCACCGTCGACCGCCCACACCTCTTTATCGGGTGCGCCCATCTTGGCGCCCATGGCCGCCGGAACGGCGTAGCCCATGGTGCCGAGACCACCGGAATTCAGCCAGGTGCGCGGCTTTTCGTACTTGATGAACTGCGCGGCCCACATCTGGTGCTGACCGACGCCGGCACAGTAGATGGCGTCGGGACCGGCCAGACGACCGAGCGCCTCGATGACGAACTCCGGCGACAGCGAACCGTCGCTGGGCGTCGTCCAGCCGAGCGGGTAGCCCTTGCGGATGCCGTCGAGGTACTGCCACCAATCGGTGAGATCCAGCTTCGGCGGGCCGGAGGGGTCGGCCTTGAGCGTCTCGATCAGTTCGACGATCACCTCGCGGCAGTCGCCGACGATCGGGACGTCCGCGTGGCGGTTCTTGCCGATCTCGGCCGGGTCGATATCGGCGTGGATCACCTTGGCGTCGGGCGCGAAGGAATCCAGCTGACCGGTGACACGGTCGTCGAAGCGCGCGCCGAGGGTGATCAGCAGATCGGACCTCTGCAGCGCGGCGACCGCGCCGACGGTGCCGTGCATGCCGGGCATGCCCATGTTGAGGTGGTGGCTGTCCGGGAACGCACCACGCGCCATCAGGGTGGTGACCACCGGGATACCGGTCAGCTCGGCCAGTTCCAGCAGCTGCGGTGACGCGTCGGCCTTGATCACGCCGCCACCGACGTAGAGCACCGGCTGCTTGGCCTCAGAGATCATCCGAGCGGCCTCGCGCACCTGCTTGCCGTGCGGCTTGGTCACCGGACGGTAGCCGGGCAGCCGCATCTCCGGCGGCCAGCTGAAGGTGGTCTGTGCCTGCAGCACATCCTTGGGGATGTCGACGAGCACCGCACCCGGGCGACCGGAGGCGGCAAGGTAGAAGGCCTCCGCGATGATGCGCGGGATATCGACACCCTCGGTGATGAGGAAGTTGTGCTTGGTGATCGGCATGGTGATGCCGGAAATATCGGCTTCCTGGAACGCGTCGGTGCCGATCAGCCCGCGTCCGACCTGGCCGGTAATGGCAACGATCGGGACCGAGTCCATCTGCGCGTCGGCGATCGGGGTGACCAGGTTCGTCGCGCCCGGACCCGAGGTGGCCATGCAGACGCCGACCTTGCCGGTGGCCTGCGCATAACCGGTCGCCGCGTGACCCGCGCCCTGTTCGTGCCGGACGAGGACGTGACGGACCTTGGTGGAATCGAAGAGCGGGTCGTAGACCGGGAGAATCGCGCCGCCGGGAATGCCGAATACCGTGTCGACGCCGAGCTCCTCCAGGGAGCGGACGACGGACTGCGCGCCGGTGACCCGCTCGGGCGGGACCTGGCGGCGGTTCGCCGCGGTCGTCGGACTACCAGCGGCCACGGCCGGCTGATTCGCCGAAGGCGCTGGCCTGCGGGCCGAGGGCCCGGGCCGTGCGGTTGGTGCACTCACCGTCTTCGTTCCTAACTGTTCGTACTAGACCCCGGACAATTGTGCTTGCACGTGGTGCCTTGCGAAGCGGCCACGTGCCAGGACTTTTGTCCCGAACACAAAAAAGCCCCCGACAGCGCAGGGCTGTTCGAGGGTGGCGCGTCGCAACGCGAGCTGACGTATTCGACTCAGGTAGTCAGGCTCAACGCTGGACGCGCCGGCCGATTACGAGCAACTCGATTCGATTCACGCGCATGACGGTATGTGTGCGCGAGTCGATCAGTCAAACAGGTCTCATTATGTGAGACCGAGCGGGTGCTCGAGTCCGTTCACCATGATGCGAGGATGGTGGTGTGTCATCACCGCATCAGTCCGTGCCACCGGCTAAATCGTCCCATACGCCCGCGGCGGGATCGGAGACGGGTAGTTCGCCGGAACCGACCGAGCCGAAGCAGACGGCGCAGGTCATCCGCATTACACAGATGGCCTATCTCGGTGTGGTCGTCTTGCTGTTCTGCGTATTCTTCGCCTTCGTCGGCTGGCCGGTCGGGCTGTGGTGGCTACTGCTGCTGCCGGTCGCGGCGGCGGTGTGGATCGCGCGCACGCGCACCACGGTGTCGGAAGACGGGTTGGATCTGCGCACTGTTTTCGGTTCGCGACACCTCGACTGGGCACAGGTCGCGGGCGTCAGCATTCCCAAGCGCGGGTTCGTGCGTGCCCATCTCACCGATGACAGGGATGTGAAACTCCCCGCGGTCAGCTATGACCGACTGCGCGATCTGATCCGGGCGTCGAACGGGCGGATTCCGGATCTGTTCGCGGCGGAGGCCGCCGCGCGGGAGGCCGAGCGCGAGTCCGAGGCGAAGACGGCCGAGGCGTCTGCCGCCGATACCGAAGCACCTGCCGCCGATACCAAGGCATCTGCCGCCGAGGCCGAGGCACGCGACTCCCAGACCGAGGCACGCGACTCCGACTCGTAGCGATTCACCGGCAGCGGGAAGAGCCACCGCCGCCGGTAGGCTCGCTGACGGATGCGCGGTCCGGTGACCGCGTCGGACGGACAATCCCCGCCCGCGCGCACCGGACCGGTGGATACCGACGGTGCCGGAGCGGACACGGCCGATGACACCGTCCGCGCCGACGACACCCTCGCGGCGACACCATCCCGAACCACAGACCGATGGCGATCAGCGCCGTCGACCGCCACGAAAAGCCCGCCCGCGCGCGGGAGTAACGTGGTCGGTCGTTGAATTTGCTCATTGAGCGAACTCCGCGCAGTCGCACATCAGCCCCCGCGACCTCCCGAGGATCGATACATGCCACCGCTTCGTTCACGCACAACCACCATCGGCCGCAATGCCGCAGGCGCGCGCGCACTCTGGCGCGCCACCGGTATGACCGACACCGACTTCGGCAAGCCGATCGTCGCCATCGCGAACTCCTACACCCAGTTCGTACCGGGCCACGTGCATTTGAAGAATGTCGGTGAGATCGTCGCCGACGCGGTGCGCGCCGCGGGCGGTGTGCCACGGGAGTTCCACACCATCGCGGTCGACGACGGCATCGCGATGGGCCACGGCGGCATGCTCTACTCGCTGCCCTCGCGCGAGATCATCGCCGATTCGGTCGAATACATGGCCAATGCGCACACCGCCGACGCGCTGGTGTGCATCTCCAACTGCGACAAGATCACGCCGGGCATGCTCAATGCCGCCATGCGCCTGAACATTCCGGCCGTCTTCGTCTCCGGTGGGCCGATGGAGGCCGGTAAGGCCGTGGTCGTCGGCGGTGTCGCGCAGGCGCCGACCGATCTGATCACCGCGATCGCGGCCAGCGCCAATATGAACGTCAGCGAGGAAGGACTCAGCGAGGTCGAGCGCAGCGCCTGCCCGACCTGTGGTTCCTGCTCCGGCATGTTCACCGCGAATTCGATGAACTGCCTCACCGAGGCGCTCGGACTCGCGCTGCCCGGCAACGGGTCGACGCTGGCCACCCATGCGGCCCGCCACGCGCTGTTCGAGAGGGCCGGCACGGTGATCGTCGATATCGCCAATCGCTGGTACCGCGAGGACGACGCATCGGTGCTGCCCCGGAATGTGGCCGATGCCAAGGCCTTCCGCAATGCGATGGCCCTGGACGTGGCGATGGGTGGTTCCACCAATACCGTGCTGCACACCCTGGCCGCCGCGCAGGAGGGTGAGATCGACTTCGATCTGCAGACCATCGACGAGATATCTCGCAAAGTGCCGTGCCTGTCCAAGGTGTCGCCCAATTCCGACTACCACATGGAAGATGTGCATCGCGCCGGCGGCATTCCGGCCATCCTCGGCGAGCTGCGCCGCGCCGGTCTGCTGGAGACCGACGTGACCACGGTGCACACCGCCAGCCTCGACGAATGGCTCGACACCTGGGATATTCGCTCCGGCAAGGCATCCGAGGAAGCCATCGAACTGTTCCACGCCGCACCCGGCGGCGTGCGCACCACCGAGCCGTTCTCCACGAACAACCGCTGGTCGTCGCTGGACACCGACGCCGAGGGCGGCTGCATCCGCGATAAGGCGCATGCCTACACCGTCGAGGGTGGTCTGGTTGTCCTGCGCGGCAATATCGCTCCCGATGGCGCGATCCTCAAGACCGCGGGCATCGACGAGGAACTGTTCGCCTTCCAGGGCCCGGCCGTGGTGGTCGAATCCCAGGAGGCCGCGGTCTCGGCGATCCTCGGCAAGCAGATCAAGCCGGGCGATGTGATCGTGGTCCGCTACGAGGGTCCCAAGGGTGGGCCCGGTATGCAGGAGATGTTGCACCCCACCGCATTCCTCAAGGGTGCGGGCCTCGGCAAGGAGTGTGCGCTGATCACCGACGGCCGGTTCTCCGGCGGCACCTCCGGCCTGTCTATCGGCCACATGTCCCCCGAGGCCGCCGCGGGCGGCGCGGTCGGCCTGATCGAGGACGGCGATCAGATCCGCATCGACGTCAAGACCCGTACCCTCGAGGTACTGGTGGACGAGGCGACCCTGGCCGAGCGACGCGCGAAAATGGATGCCTCCGAACGCCCTTGGCAGCCGGTCGACCGTATCCGCCCGGTCACCACCGCCCTTCGTGCCTACGCAGCCCTGGCCACCTCGGCCGACAAAGGCGCGGTTCGCCAGGTACCGTAAACCCGTGCGGCTCAATTGAATACGAACGGCGTTCCTCGTGTGCATGCGAGGAACGCCGTTCGTATCTCAGTGACAACTGATTTCGTCAGGACATGGGTAACTCGTCGGGTACCCCCGAAACCCAGCGGGGCACCCAACGCAGGACCTGAACGCGGGCCGCGTGGGCACCCAACTGGTATGGCCTGAATATTCGGGGAGGCGGATCAGAACGGACCAATGCCAGTTAGCGGGTTGCCGCCGTGCAGCCAATACCAGGTGCCGATGGCGGCGGCGATCGCGAGGATCAGAACGACGAAGGAGCCGAAGGCGGGGCGGGTGGCCCAGCCGCGGTTGCGGTCGAAGGATAGGCGGCCCGGGCCGGTCAGCAGCAGGACGACGGCGGTGCCCGCGAGGATGGACTCCAGCTCGACGCCGCTCTTGACCGAGGACTTGTACTGGAAGCCCGCAACCATGCCCTGCTTCCACAGCCACGCGTCGATGATCACCGCCAGTACCGCGCCCGCGGCCAACGGACTGGCCAGGCCGAGTACGAGCAGTGCGCCACCGCCGAGTTCACCGGCGATGACCAGGATGGTGGACAGCGTCGCGTGGTCCCAGCCGCCAGCGGCCATCATGTCGCGGGTGCCGTCCAGGCCGGGTCCGTTGAACCAGCCGGTGAGCTTCTGCAGGCCGTGATAGATGAAGGTGCCGCCGACCACCAGCCGCAGCACGAACAGGCCGAGATCGAGTGTGCCGCGGCGGACATCGCCATTGCGGCGGCGCAGCGGGCGGCTCGGCTCGCCAGGACCGTTCGATGCGGGCGGGATGCTGGCGTAGGCGTAGGCGGCGTTCGCGGTGTCATTGGCCCTGGTTTGTTCGCCGACCGAGGGGATCTCGGGATCGAGACCGAGCTCCTCTTCCGTGCGCGGCACGTCTTTCGTCAGTTCGGGACCTCGGCCGCTCGGCGGGGTATCGGAGGGCAGGTTCAGTCTGGGCATCACGCCGGTGGGTGAATCGTAGGGGCTGGTCACGCCACGACCGGTGGATGACACCGCCGACTGCTCATCCGTCAGCGCGCCCTCGATGCTGGGCGCGGATGTGTCTTTCGGCTTCTCGGTCACGGTCGATACCCTATGCCGCCGCGCGCGCCGGTGTGCGGTGCGCATGCGACGGCGTGTCCGTTTCTCGACCCGGAGCAGCACATCGGCTGCGGTTTCCGTAACGTCTGAACCATGAGTTTGGTTGTCGTGGGCCGTATCGCCCTGAGCCTGGCGCTGGGCTCCGTCCTGCTGGTCGGCTGCGCTCGGTTCGACGATTCCGCCTCCAGCCCCTTCACACCTGAACCGACCTTCAGCCCCGCCGAGCCCAAAACGCCGCAGCAGAATCCCTCGCCGCGTCCGCGCCCGACCGGTCCGTGCATCGATCCGGACCCGAATGTGATCACGACCTGCCTGGACTCCACCGGCGGGATCATCGCGTTCGGCGAGGACGCCATGGTCGCCGAGCGGCGCACCGGTCGCATCTACAAGACCGTCGCGGTGGATCCGAGCGATCCGCAGTCGCCTCCGGTCTTGGTCAACCAGGTCGACGTGGACGGCTCCGGTGACGGCGGCATCACCGATATCGCGCTCTCGCCGACCTACCGCGAGGACGGACTCATCTACGCCTACATCACCACCGCGACCGACAACCGGGTGGTGCGCATCGCCGAGAACGGCCCGCCGAAGGACATCCTGACCGGAATTCCGAAGGGGTCCGTCGGCAATCACGGTGCGCTGGAATTCGTCTCGCCGACCGAACTGCTGGTGCTGACCGGCAATGCGGGTAATCCCGGTCTGGCCAGCGCTCCGTCGTCGCTGGCTGGCAAGGTACTGCGGATCAACTCGCCGTCACCCGGCGCCAATCCGGAGGTCGTGGTCTCCGGTCTCGGCATCGCGGGCGATCTCTGCGATGACGGCAAGGACAGCGTCTGGATCACCGACCGCACCGCGACCGAGGACCGGCTGCAGCACCTGGCCAAGGACGGAACCGTCACTACCGCCTGGACCTGGCCGGACCGGCCCGGCGTCGCGGGCTGCGCGGCCGGTCCGGATGTGGTGGCCATCGCAATGTCGGGGGCGAAGGCGCTCGCCATCGCGAATCCGGATGCGAACACCCACGCGGTGACCGCCGCGCCGACCTTCATCGTGCAGGACAAATACGGCAGGCTCGGCGGGGCGGCGGCCGGTGGTGACGGCACCATCTGGGCGACCACGGTCAACAATGACGACAATCACGGCCCCTTTGACGATCGGGTGATCAAGATCCCGCCGCCGTCGTCGGGCATCGGCCCGGACTAGCAAGCCCATACGCGACTGGACCGGTCCCGAAGGACCGGTCCAGTCGCGTTGGCGGCAGCCGAAACTCAGGCGCACGCCGCGAGCACGAGTTCGCGTACTCGCGCCGCGTCCGCTTGGCCGCGGGTGGCCTTCATGACATCACCGACGATCTTGCCAGCGGCCTGCACCTTGCCCGAACGGATCTTCTCGGCGATATCCGGATTGGCCTCCAGTGCCTTCTGCACCTCGGCCTGCAGCGCGGTCTCGTCGCTGACCATGCCGAGGCCCTTGGCCTCGACGATCTGCGCCGGATCGCCCGCACCCGCCAACACGAAGTCGACAACCTGCTTGGCGACCTTGTTGTTCACCGTCTTCGATTCGACGAGCTTGATCACCTCGGCCACCTGGGCGGGCGTGATCGGCAGGTCCTCCAGCGAAACCTCACGCTCCTTGGCCTTTTCGGTGAGGTAGGCGACCCACCACGACCTGGCGTCGTTGACCGGGGCGCCCGCGTCGACGGTGGCGATGATGAGATCCAGCGCGCCCGCGTTGACCAGGTCGCGCATGACCTCATCGGACAGCTCCCAGTCGGACTGGATGCGCGCGCGGCGCAACCACGGGTACTCCGGAATGGTGCCGCGCAGCTGCTGCACCCAATCCTCGGCGGGCGCAACGGGTTCCAGGTCCGGCTCGGGGAAGTAGCGGTAATCCTCCGAGGTTTCCTTTACCCGGCCGGACGAGGTGGTGCCGTCGGCCTCGTTGAAGTGCCTGGTCTCCTGCAGGATCGAGCCGCCGTCGGCGAGAATAGCGGCCTGCCGGCGCATTTCGAAGCGGACCGCGACCTCGACGCTCTTGAGCGAGTTGACGTTCTTGGTCTCGGTGCGGGTGCCGAATTCCGTTGCGCCGATGGGCATCAGCGAGACATTGGCATCGCAGCGCAGCGAGCCCTGCTCCATCTTGACGTCGGATACCTGCAGCGACTTCAGAACTTCACGCAATGCGGTCACATACGCGCGCGCCACCTCCGGCGCCCGCTCCCCCGTGCCGGTGACCGGCTTGGTGACGATCTCGATGAGCGGCACTCCGGCCCGGTTGTAGTCCAGCAGCGAATGGCTCGCGCCGTGGATGCGACCGGTCGCGCCACCGATGTGGGTGGACTTGCCGGTGTCCTCCTCCATATGCGCGCGCTCGATCTCGACGCGGAAGGTACTGCCGTCGTCGAGCACAACGTCGAGGTGTCCGTTGGTGGCGATCGGCTCGTCGTACTGGCTGATCTGGTAGTTCTTCGGCTGATCCGGGTAGAAGTAGTTCTTGCGCGCGAAGCGGCCCCACGGGGTGATCGAGCAATTCAGCGCCAGTCCGATCCGAACCGCCGACTCCACGGCCTGCTGGTTCACCACCGGCAGCGAGCCGGGTAGACCGAGGCATACCGGGCATACCTGAGTGTTGGGAGCCGCGCCGAACTCGGTCGGGCAACCGCAGAACATCTTGGTCGCGGTGTTGAGCTCGACGTGAACCTCCATACCGAGCACCGGCTCGAACCGGTCGATGACATCGGCATAGTTCATCAAGTCGACGGTGGGTGCACTCATGACTCCGCCTCGCTGACGCTCGGCTCCGTCATGACCGCACCCATGGCGGCTGTGCCGATTGTTCGCTCGCTGCGCTCGCTCATAGCGATCAGTCTATTGACCCGCTCACCGGCCCCGCCACGCGGTTGGTCAGCGGGTCAGGGCGTGCTGCGACAGCCACGCGGTGACGTAGCCGAGGACCTCGGGCGAGATGGTGGTTTCGATGGTGGTGTACTCGCTGGGCAGGCCGGAGTTCGCGGGTTGCATGAGGTGGTTGAGGCCGGGGAACACGTGCACGGTGGCGTCGGGATCGGCGGCGAGGTGATCGCGCATCGGCGGTTCGTTCTGGGTGGCGAGCACCTGCAGGTCCTTGGTGCCGAAGAACGCGAGGACGGGGATGTGCAGGGCCGAGAGTGCGGGCGCCGGATCATAACTGATGAAGGCCGCCATATAGGGCGTGTTGTAGGCGTTGAGCACGTCGGCGGACGCGCGCTGCTCCGGCGGGAGGGACTCGTTGTGCCGTTGGCTGAGATCCTTGGCTCCCGCGAGATCGCCGGAGCGGATCAGGTTGGTCCAGTCGGTGATGTAGGCGACCTGCTCATCCACCCGCGACTGCGGTGCGCCGGCCGCGGTCAGCAGTGCGCGGTTCTGTTCGATCAGCACCTCCCAGCCCGGTACCGACGGACCGGCCATCAGGATCGCGAAGGCGATGCTGCTGTCCGGGCGCGCGGCCACCAGCGGTGCGAGGTAGCCGCCCTCGCTGTGGCCGAACAGGCCGATGTGGGCCGGGTCGATGTCCGGACGGGCACGCAGGAACTTCACACCGGCCGCGGCGTCATCGGCGAGGTCGGTGTAGTTGGCGTCGTCGAGTTTGCCGCTGGTGCCGCCGACGCCGCGGTCATCGGTGCGCAGTACGGCGTAGCCCGCGCGGGTGAACGTATCGGCCAGCAGCAGAAAAGGCTTGTGGCCCATGAGTTCTTCGTTGCGGTCCTGTGCGCCGCTGCCGGAGATCAGCAGAATCGCCGGAAACGGTCCGTTGCCCTCGGGCTCGGTCAGTGTGCCCGCGATGGTGATATCGCCATTGCGGTAGGTGACATCCTCGGATCGATACGGATACGGCGGTTTCGGCTCCTGTGGGCGCGTGGCCTGCTCGACCTTGCCCGGTTGCAGCGTCAGCGGCAGGCTCTGCCCCGCCTGCCGGAACTCGCCGACGATACGGTCGGAACCCTTGTCGAATTTGCCCGCGAATGCCGGATCGCCCGGCACGTCGGGAATCGCGAATGCCACCCGATCCGGTTGCGTGGAAACATCTTTCAACTGCGCGCCGTGCACACCCTGTAGCGGAATGTCGATGGTGGCGCTGCCGTTATCGGCGAAGCTCACCCCGACCGACAGCTGCGCGCCGGGCGCTTCGATGGCGCCGTGCCAGTCTCCGGTGAGCGAGGGCGGCGCACCCTTATCGGATGACGAGCACCCCACCACCACGGTGACGATCAGGAACACAACCGAGACGAACCATCGCCCACTGCGCATGCCGCAAGACTACCGACCCCTGCGACCGGTTCCGGCGAAAACACGGTGCCGACAGCACCGCACTCCTCACGCCCCGCGCGCGTATCGAACCGCCGCGGCGATCGCTTCCATATCGAGTTCCAGCGTGGGGTCGTCCTCCTGCGCATCCTGGAATTCCAGGAGCGCATCCGGTACGCCGCCGCGCCGCGCGACCGCCAGCAGTTCCCGGCGCACGAAGGCACCGAGCGGCAGTTCGGCGGCCCGAGCCCGGCGGCCGAACATGCCGAGCACGTCGGCGGGCAGGTCGTATACCTGGATGAGCGTCAGTGCCGCGGAGTCGAATGCCGGGGTCAGATCACGGCCCTGGGACTCCAGGAATTCCACGATCGTGTCCACCGAAGTTCGCCTGCGCGCCATCGCGATCAGTTCCTGACGAACGACATCCTCGACCGCTATACCCGCGGCACGGGCACGGCGGCGGAACACCGCGACAGCATCGGTGGGCAGATCGGATACCCGGAGTTGAGCCACGGTGACCAGAGTAGCTGTGCCACAACCGATTCGGCAGGTCTCGATTGTGCAACAACTAGCCGAAAAACGCCTCGGCTTCGCGATATCGATCCTCGGGTACGCGCTTGAGCTGCTTGGTTGCCTCGGATAACGGCACCAAATCGATGGAAGTGCCGTGCAGCGCGACCATTTGACCGAAATGCCCGGCATGTACGGCCTCGGCGGCGTGCAATCCGAAGCGGGTGGCCAGCACCCGGTCGTACGGGGTCGGGCTGCCGCCGCGCTGGACGTGGCCGAGCACCGTGGTGCGGACCTCCTTGCCGATGCGGCGTTCGATCTCGGGGCCGAGCTGCTGGGCGACACCGGTGAACCGCTCGTGGCCGAATTCGTCGATACCCCCTTCGCGCAGCGCGAAACCGGTATCGGGGGCGGGATGCGCGCCCTCGGCAACCACGCAGATGAAATGCTTATCGCCGCGCTGGAAGCGGCGCTTGATCATCGTGCACACCTCGTCCACATCGAAGGGCACCTCGGGGACCAGTGTCAGATGTGCGCCCGCCGCCATGCCCGAGTTGATCGCGATCCAGCCCGCGTGCCGACCCATCACCTCGACCAGCATGACGCGCTGATGCGATTCCGCGGTGGTGTGCAGCCGGTCGATCGCCTCGGAGGCGATGGACAGCGCGGTGTCGTGGCCGAAAGTGACATCGGTGCAGTCGATGTCGTTATCGATGGTCTTCGGTACGCCGACCACCGGGACGCCCTCATCGGACAGCCAACTGGCCGCGGTGAGCGTGCCTTCGCCGCCGATGGGGATCAGCGCCTCGATGCCGTTGTCGTCGAGGGTCCGCTTGATCTGGTCCAATCCGGCGCGCAGCTTATCGGGATTGGTACGGGCGGTGCCGAGCATGGTGCCGCCCTTGGTGAGCAGGCGGTCGGTGCGATCGTCGTTGTGGATGGTGATCTTTCGATTTTCCAGTAGGCCGCGCCAGCCGTCCTCGAAGCCGATGATCGCGTCGCCGTAGCGTCCGTTCGCGGTGCGAACGATGGCACGGATGACCGCGTTCAGTCCTGGACAGTCGCCGCCTCCGGTCAAGACTCCGATGCGCATGGCGCATATCTTGCACCGCTTTGCGCGATCATGTAGCCGCACCCCCATGAACCTTGGGTAACGGCTATGCCTCAATACACATAGACAATCGCGTTCTCGCCGCCGCTACAGGTCGCGAATTGATCACCAGCGGTGCAATTCATTGTGTAGTCGCGATTGCTGACCGGGCTGTGCGCAATGATCGAGCGGTCGGTGATGGCGGTGTCGCCACCGTCGGCGTACGCCTTGCGTACCTCCTCGGCGAAGGCGCAGCTGGTGACCGTTGTGCCGATCGCGGACGACGTGAAGCGGCCGAGGGCCGGATAGAGCTGGGCGCACGGCTTGGCCCCTGCGGGTAGGGGTAGGCGGGCGGACATGGTCGTCGTGGTCGGCTGCGCGGAATGCTCGCCGAAACCGTTGCGCACATACCAGCCGACAGCGCCCGCGATGACGAGGACCACCAGTGCCGCGACGATCCACCCGACGCGCCGCGATCGGCGCGCGGACGTCGGTGACCGATCCGGTGGATACGGTGCGTCGGATTGGGGCATCGGCATGCCGGAGGTTTTCGCGAGGGCCTCGGTGGTGGCGTCGAGTATCGGATCCGATGGATGCCGGGGCACGATCGTCGACTCCAGCCCGGTGATCGGCTGCGGGCCGCTGGTTGAATGCGGGCTGCCGGTCGGGTGTGGGCCACCGGTTGGATGCGGCCTGCTGGGTGCCTGTGGCCCCTTGGTCGACTGCGGCACACCAGGTGACTGCGACCCCTTGGTCGACGGCGGCACACCAGGTGACTGCGACCCCTTGGTCGACTGCGGCACACCAGGTGACTGCGACCCCTTGGTCGACTGCGGCACACCGGGTGACTGCGGCCCACTGGTCGACTGGTGCCCCCTGGTCGGCTGCGGCTCGGCGATCGGTCGTGGCCCACTGATCAATGGCGATCCCGCCACCGATTGCGGCCCACCCGCCGACCGCGGCCCTCCTGGCGAGGACGGTCCGCCTGTCGACTGGCGACCCACCGCCGATTCGGGTCCGAATGCCGGAAATACGATGGTGGCCGGGGCGCGCGACGGGCGCTGGGATATCTGTGCGGTCGGCAATTCCGAATTCGGCAGCGACGATGTGCCCGAGACCGCCGCCCTGGCCGCCGCCGCCAGCGCACCGGCCGTCGGGTAGCGATCGGCGGGCTCCTTGGCCATGCCGCGCGAGATCACCTCGTCCAGTGCGGCGGGCAGTTCGGCACGCATGGTGGTCGGCCGTGGTGGCGGTGTCGAAAGATGAGCCCGGATAAGCGAACTCATGCCGTCCGATGGGAAAGGTTGGGCGCCGGTGAGGCATTCGAACAGCACGCAGGCCAGTGAGTAGACGTCGGCGGTGCCGCCGATCGGGGTGATATCGAATCGTTCCGGCGCGATATAGCTATAGGAGCCGATGGCCTGGCCGGTCGCGGTCACGCTCGGATCGCTTTCGGAGCGGGCGATGCCGAAATCGGCGAGGTACGCAAAATCCGAGGGAGTGACCAGAATATTGGCCGGTTTGACGTCGCGATGCACCAAACCCTCGGCATGCGCGGCATCGAGCGCGGCCGCGACCTGTTCGATGATGCCGACCGCGCGAGCGGGGCTCAGCGGACCCTTGTCCCGCAGCACCGAGCGCAGATCACTGCCGCGAACCAGTCGCATATCGATATAGAGGACACTCTCGATCTCGCCCCAGTCGTGGATCGGGATGACGTGCGGTTCGGCCAGCCGGGCGGCAACCCGGGATTCCTGCCGGAACCGCCGCTGGAACCGCGGATCGCCCGCCAGTCCCACCGGCAGCAGTTTGACCGCAACCACCCGGTCCTTGACCGTGTCGTATGCCTCGTAGACCTCCCCCATACCGCCGCGGCCGAGCAGGGCGCGCAATTCGTAGGGGCCGAATCGCGTACCGGCCCGCGACTCCGTGTCGTCCACCCCGTTTACCTCCACCTCGCGGCCACGACCCCACAGTCGTGGTCCGGCGACCTCATCCGATAAGTCGGGATTGTCGGGTGCCGCCGTTACCCGGTCCAGTGTGCGCGCTCAGGTCGCCGCCTGCGCAGCCATCAAGGCCGCGCAGGCGAACGCCGTTGTATGGCACCGCGCCCGATCAGGAACAGGCGCCACCGGATAGTTCATCGAGATGCTGTGAGATCACCGTGGCCAGCCGATCCAGGATGTTCATACCGTCGGAGAATGAGCCCGAATCGGGTTGTACGGCAATGGCGATCGCTATCCGACCGCCCGGTCCCTCGATCAGACCGAACTGACGAACCAAATAGGAGCCGGAGGTATCGGGGCCCCAGCCGCCCTTGAATTCCGCGCCGGCGAGCCCGCCGAGGCCCCAGCGCTGACTCGACGTGATCTGCTCCATCAGGTCGATCACACCCGCGGCCTGTGGCAGACACGGTAGTCGGGAGGCGAATCTGACCTGCTCGGTCAGCGCCCAGTCCGCCTGCCCGAATGCCGAGGCATCCGATCGGACCTTGGTGGCGGGCACCGTGGTCTTGGTATCGCCGCCCTCGCGCAGGACGGTCTCGACCGCCTTGGCCGCATCCTGGCCGGTACCGAGCGACTGCCAGAGGGTATCCGCCGCCGCATTGTCGGACTGGGTGATCGCAGCGGTCGCCGCATAGCTCGAACTCGTCGAGCTCTTGCGAAATGCGGCGATCGTCAACGGAACCTTCATCGTCGACCAGGCGGGTCCGGTGGTCCAGTCGCCGAAGGTCACCATCTTCTGGCCGCCGACCGGCATGACCGCCATGCCGAGCTTGCCGTGCACACTCACCTGCAGTTCCTGGAATCCGGCCGCCAGCGTGCCCGGCACGGTGAAGGACAGTTGCTGCTGGTCGGTATGCGCCGCGGCCGCGGTGATGCTGGTCTGCGCTACCGAATTCCTACCGGTGTCCGCACCGCATCCGACCAGGACGAGCAGTCCGGTCAGCGCGGTACCGCCGACTGCCATCCGCAGGCGCCGGGTTCGATCAAAATACATACTTCGACACATTCTCGTTTCGAACTCCCCCGGGTTTCGATGTCAATACGGCATCCCGACACCGTACTTGGCATTCGCGCTGGCCGCCCACCGCAACCGCGCCGAGGTCGCCGAACCGCGCACAGCAACAACGGCTTACGACGTGGTCGACCAGCATGAACACCGGGACTTGCACACCCGGTCGGTATCGGTCGGCCGGAATAGGCCGCGACACCCCCGTGCCGCTGGCGGCCGACCGCACCCGTGAACTCATCCTTCAGAACGTACTCGACGGTTGATCACATCCCACTTTTGCCAGGCATGACGCAAATGTGACACCGCACCGCGCCTGCGCTGAACCTGTTCGCAGACAAGGGCTCTCATGACCGCGTCGGCATCCAGGATCGACACCCACCGCGCGGATGATCACCTTTTCGCTGGTCGCCGTCCCGGCGGTCCTGCGGGCAAGGGCGTGTCGCCCTGGTGCACAAGCGCGCGGGCGGCGCAGGATATGGCAATGGAGCTGACTTCGGTACACATCGATAAGCCGGACGATCTCAATGTCATCATCGGGCAGGCTCACTTCATCAAGACCGTTGAGGATCTGCACGAGGCACTGGTTGGGATCAGTCCGCATCTGCGGTTCGGGTTGGCATTTTGTGAGGCGTCGGGGCCGCGATTGGTCCGGACCTCCGGTAATGACGATGAGCTGACCGAACTCGCCACCAGGAATGCGGTCGCGCTGGGCGCGGGACATTCGTTCATCGTCTTTCTGCGCGAGGGGTATCCGGTCAATGTGCTCAATGCGGTGCGGCTAGTTCCCGAGGTCTGCGGAATCTATTGTGCGACAGCCAATCCGGTTGAGGTCCTGATTGCCGAGACCGAGCTGGGACGGGGGATTCTCGGCGTTGTCGACGGTGGCGCACCGCTGGGTGTCGAAGGTCCGGACGATCAGCGCGACCGCAAACAGTTGCTGCGTCGGATCGGTTACAAGTTGTAAACGGCTCACCGTTTACCGGGGTGATTCGGCGCGAACAACCATCCGCCACCGCCAGTGAGTTCGAGCCGGGCGGTGTGGTGCTGGTCGACCGTTGTGCGGTGGGCGGTGCTGAACAAAATGATGTCGGGGAGTTCGGTGCGGATGAGAGTGTAGAGGGCGAATTCCAAACCTTCGTCCACGGCCGAGGTCGCCTCGTCCAGGAATGCCGCCTCGGGACGGATCAGGATAATCCGAGCGAATGCCAATCGCTGCTGTTCACCGGGCGAGAGGATATTCGCCCAATCGGCCTCCTCGTCCAATCTGATTGCCAGATGCCCGAGTTGTACCTTGGTAAGGGCGGCACTCAGCTCCGCATCGGTGGCGCTCTCGGGTGCCGCGGGATAGGTGACGGCCGTGCGCAGATCGCCCAGCGGGATATACGGCAGTTGCGAGAGGAACAAGGTGCCGCTGGCCTCCGGTCGACCGACAACACCACTGGTGTAGGGCCACATCTCCGCGATGGCGCGCAACAATGTCGTCTTGCCGGTCCCGGAAAGCCCCTTGACGACCACCGCGTCCCCGCTGCGCAGCCGCAGATTCAACTCCTCGATCAGGACAACGCCGTCGGGCTTCGACACGTCGACCTTTGTCAACTCCACCGAACCGTCCAACGCACGCACGCCGATGGTGGGCAGTTCGCGCGATTGCGCACTTGCCTCGACGAGGCCGTACAGGCGCAGCATGGTCGCGCGGAAGGCCGCGAATTGGCTGTAGCTGTTGCGGAAGAACGACAGCGAGTCCTGGATCTGCCCGAATGCGGAACCGGTCTGATTGACATCGCCGAGTGTGAGCGTCCCGACGAAGAAGTGCGGCGCCTGGATGAGCCACGGAAAGACCTTGGCCGTCTCCGTCGCCGCCTCATTCCAGCCGATGAAACGGGTAGTGAACAGGACCAGGCGATAGTAGACGCGCAGCACTTCCGCGAATAGCGTCCGCAATCCCATACTTTCCGCACCCCCGCCACGGTAGAACGCGATGCGTTCCGCGTTCTCGCGCAATCGGACCAGTGCATAGCGGAAGTCGGCCGTGACGGCCTGATATCGGAAACCGAGCCCGATCAGTGGACGGCCGAGCCAGAACGCAACGGCCGTGGCCACCAGCACGTAGACGAACACCAGGAACACCATGGCCCGTGGAATTTCGACGCCGAAGAGATACAGCGGCTCCGAAAGGTGCCACAGGATCTCGCTGAAGGACACCACCGACACAACAGCGGTGACGGCCCCGAGCGACAGCGTCCGCGCACCCGCGATCATATCGCCGACATCCTGCTGGATGCGCTGGTCCGGGTTGTCGATGGGATGGTCGATAAATCGGGTCCGATAGAAGGCCCGATCCTCGATCCACGTTTTGGTGAGATGGTCGGTAAGCCAACGGCGCCAGCCGATTTCGAAGACCTGACCGAGATAGAAATCCAGCTGAGTGCGCAACACTTCGACGGAGGCGAGCAAGGCGAAAATGGCGAGCGAATGCCAGAACGCGTTCTGGGCGGCATCGAGCCCGGGGCCGTCACGGCGCCCCATCGCCTGGGCGGCACGCTGTAGGGACGAGAACATGTCATTGCCCTGATAGGACAGCAGCACCTGCACCCGGACCGATAGAATGGCACTCAATATCAGCACCGCGACCAACGGGATACTGCGCAATGCCGCGCTACCGGTGAAAAACCCGCTGGTGACGATCCGGAAATGTCGACCCCATACGGTGATCCGCAGCAATAATGCCGCGACAAGAAGAAAGACGACGGCGGTGATCGGGAAGGCAATGAGCAGCCACCGCGCCGACCCGGCGAGTTCGTCGCTCCAGTCGCGTGACGCAGACACCGCAGTCTCCGATCGTTTCCGGGCAGCATCGAAACAGCAGTCGAGAATTCGCCCGGCATCGGGCGCGCGAATGCCAACGTTACTTGCTACCTGGGCAAACTCGGTGGATCCTGATCGACTCGCAACACACAGCGGGTCCGGGTGTAGATCGTCGGCATGCACTCGTTGCAGTGGATACATGCCGACCGCGTGCGCTGATCGGCTTGAATGCGGCGCAGCAGATCCGGTTCGCGCAGCAGCGCCCGCCCCATCGCGACGAAATCGAAACCCTCCGCCATTGCCCGTTGCATGGTGTCGAAGTCGGTAATACCGCCCAGCAGGATCAGCGGCATCGAAAGTTCACTGCGGAACCGGCGGGCGCGCTCGAGCAGGTACGCGTCACGATACGGATACTCACGCAGGAAGGCCCGGCCCATCAGGCGAAAGCCCCATCGGGCGGGCGCGGGAAGCACTTTCGCGAATTCCTTGCGCGGTGCGGCGCCGTGGAACAGCAGCATCGGGTTGAGCAATGAGCTACCGGCGGTCAACTCCAGGGCATCCAACGCACCATCCGCCTCCAGCCACGACGCCACCCGCAACGATTCCGGAACCGAAAGTCCGCCGCGCACGCCGTCTTCCATATTCAATTTGGCAATGACGGCCAAACGGCCGCCCACCGCTTCGCGCACCGCGAGCGCGACCTCGCGAGCGAGTCGGGCCCGATTGACCGGGGATCCGCCATAGCGGTCCTTGCGCCGATTCAGCAGCGGACTCAGGAACGAACTCACCAAATAGTTGTGACCGAAATGGATTTCGACCGCATCGAAACCCGCTTGCTCGGCCAGTCGGGCCGCATTCGCGAAATCTGCGATGACCGTCTCAATTTCGGACAGATCCGGAACATGCATGGGGCGCATGCCGAGTGGACTGAACATCCGACTCGGCGCCAATGCGGGTGCGCGATTGGATGCGGCATTGGCCACCGGGCCGGCATGTCCGAGTTGGGCGCTGGCCGCCGCACCCTCGGCGTGCACCGCGTCGGTGAGCTTGCGCAGTCCCGGCACGGCCTCCGGGCGCATCCAGATCTGATGGCGGTCGGTGCGTCCGCCCGGTGACGTGGCGCAGTAGGCGAGTGTGGTCATCCCGACGCCACCGGCCGCAACTTCCCGATGGAAATCGATCAATTCGTCGGTGACCAGCGCATCCGGCGTCCGTCCCTCGAAGGTCGCGGACTTGATCACCCTGTTGCGCAACGTGACCGGGCCCAGTGTGGCCGGCGCGAATATCTCGTTCATTTCTGCTGTCCCGTCGTCGCGGTGAGTCCGGCGACCACGAAATCGCGCAGTGTGCGCACCGCCTCGTCCGACATCTCACGCTCCCCCGTTCCGACACCGCCGAACTGCACGATGATCAATTCGAATGCCAACGCCCACCGCCGCCGACTCTCGGATTCACTCACCTCCGGCAGCAAACCGATCCAGTCGTCCATCCGGAACCACGGCCGATGCCACACCGTCGGATGCCGTCCGAGGACGACCTGGGCCAGCAGGCGCAGGTGCAGCCGCCCGACCGGATCGGCCGCCAGCCCGATGAACGGCTCGATCACCGCGTCCACGACCGTCGCCACCGATCCGTGCGCATCGGTCACCTCGGTCAGCCGTTCGGCCCACAGCGATCCGAGGCGATCCTCCAATAGCGCCGCGACCAGCGCCTCCTTCGACCCGAAGTGATAGTGCACCGCGGCCGAATTCGCCCCCGCCGCCGCACACACCGCCCGCACCGAGACGTCGTCATATCGCTCGGTCAGCAATAGCCGCTCAGCCGCGAGCAGTAGCCGCTCCCGGGTCCCCGTCGCCGTTGTCCGCTCCGTCATGCACAGAGTCAACCACGATTCCAATCATCGATTCAAGCATTGATTGAATCGATGATTGAAAGGCGCGGAGCTATCATTGGGCCACCTCGATACCGGCGGGGTTTCCGACGGCGCGGTGCGCCGCGAAAACGACCCTGATCAGGATGGAAGCATGATGAGTCAGCACATCGGCTACCGGAGAATCTATGAAGCGCCGATTCCCTCCGATGGGACCCGGGTGCTCGTCGATCGGGTGTGGCCGCGCGGGATGCGGAAGACGGATGCGCATCTGGACGAGTGGATGCGCGATATCGCTCCCTCGACCGAACTGCGCCAGTGGTACGGCCATCGGCCGGAGCGGTTCGCCGAATTCCGCCGCCGATATCTCGCCGAATTGCGGGACGCGCGGCATCGGGACGCGGTCGCGCAACTGCGGGAAATGGCCGGCCGACATCCGGTGACGCTATTGACCGCCACCCGCGACATCGACCACAGCCAGGCCGCAGTTCTCGCGAACTGGATTGCGACGCAGGCAAATTCGCCGGAATAGGCACTGGTATCGACACATTATCGCAACCATGCCCGTCAAGGCCGGGTCAGCCGAGTCCGCGGGCGCGACGCAGTGAGCGAAATACCGCCGGAAGCGACTTCGGATCACGCTGGGCGGGCGCGCGCAAAGCCCACGAGGTCAGCGTCAGAGCGGTGAACACCAGCGGACCTCCCCACTTTGCGGTCGGATCACCGACGCTCAGATGTGAGGCAGCTGCACCTCCGTAAACGAAAACCGAACCGGCATAAGCCCATTCCTTCAGTCGCGGGAATCCCGGGGTCACCACTGCACCCACTGCGAGGAGCTTGGCGCTGCCGAGGATTGTCGCGAAATACATGGGGTACTGCAGACGGGCGAAGGTGTCCTGGACGTAGGGGATGCGCGCCAAGTCCCAATAGGAGCCGACGACGGATTCGGTGAGCACCACACCTGTGGTCGCGACAAAGGCGGCGAACTTCGCCCGTTCCGCCCAGGTGGTACCGGCCAGCGAATTGATCAGTCCGGCAATGCGATCGGTCGCGGCAGCATTGAGGTCACCTGACATCGAGGGCGCAGCCTGCGGGTGGGAGTTCATGATTCATGTCCTTTCGAACAAAGGTTGTGTCGGCGCGGCCATGCGAAACCGCTGTGAGAATGCGGGAAAGCGCGGGGATTCGGCCGTGAGCCGATGCGGGCAGCGTCCGGTGCAGGACACTGCCCGCATCCGGTCTATCGCTCGTCGACGATCTCGCCGGTCTCCGCAGTGGCGTCCTGGGTCAGCGCCATTGTGGCGCCCACCAGCGGGAAGCCTTGCGAGGCACCGATCGCCGCCAGCATCTGCTCCGCCGACTCCCACCGCCACGTGTCGGAGTAGCTGCCGTCCTCGAGCCGGGTAAGTCGTGTCTCGGTCAAACCCGGATTCGCCCTGCGGATTCCGTCGATCAGCGTGGCGCGCTGTGTCAGGAGCGCGTCGAGTCGGTCGGCCGCTACGCGATAGTGATGAATCCTTACCACCGGCATGGTGCAGTCCTTACTACTGGTCGAATGAGGGTGAAGGAACTGCGAGTTCCAGGCTTCCTTCATCGTCGTGGTGACAACAAACAGCCTCACATCGAGCCGGAATCGCTGGTAGTGCACGCAACATCGGTCTCGTGTGCATCTTCCGGTGCGGACGATATGCAATTTGCACAGTCGGTGTCGATGGTCAGCCATCCGATCAGCGCGGCGGCAATCAGGACACCGGCGGCTAGCGTGTCCGTATGCCCCGTACCATGCCAGCCTTCCTGTAACGTGTTCCACTTCTGGGGTGCGAGCAGAGGGTTCGGAAGGGGAATCAACGCGATGATGAGTTTCTTCGTGAGACAGGGCGACCAGCTCATAGCTGAGAAGCTGGCGCTCAGCCCATGGGCACCGGACAAGCTGAGCGGAACAGGCGTGTGCGGTCTGCTCGCTCGTGAGCTCGAGGGCCACTGCCCCGACGGATTCGTTCCGGCGCGGCTGACCGTGGACCTCTACCAGCCGGTGGCCGACGCAGCGTTCGACATGCGCAGCAGGGTGGTCCGCCGGGGCTCACGGATCGCCGTCATCGACGCCACCCTGGTGCAAGAAGGCCAGGAACGGGTCCGGGCATCAGCGGTGTTCCTGACCACTGGCGACGAGCCCCCGGGACAGGTGTGGAGCCGGGCCGAAGACCTGCCGACGCCTCCGGAAGGCTGCGTTTCCCCGGAGGGGTCACCGCCACTGTTCAAAAGCGGTGAGCACGACTGGACTTCCGATTTCGGGGCCAATCAGAACGGCGAGCGCAAGGTCTCCTGGCACAGTCTGCCGCCGCTGGTGGCCGGTGAGCCGATCACCCCGTTCCAGCGCGCCGCGATCCTCGGCGACGCCACCAACCACGTGTGCCACTGGGGATCCGAAGGCGCCGGCTATATCAACACCGACGTCACCGTGGCCCTCTCCCGGCTCCCGATCGGCCACGGACTCGGGCTTCGCGCCGACAACACCATCGCTGCCGACGGCATCTCCATCGGCAGCGCCACCCTCTACGACCGCACCGGGCCCGTCGGCACCTGCGTGGTGACCACGCTGTCCAACGCTCGCCGCCAAATCGACTTCACAACCACGACAGCCGCCGCACTCGTCGGCGAACCGCGCTGACGCAGGGGCGAGTTCGCTGCCCCTGGCTGCCCGACCTTCTTCATGGTCCCTGACACGGGACTACGGTCGCCAGGCCCGATATGACTTCTTGCCTCAGTCGTTCGCATGATCCGTGGGTGTCGCCGGGGCTGGGGCGTCGACGGACCGCTGATGGGGATAGGGCTGCTGGTAGGTCTCTTCGTAACGTGGGTGCCGGCGTCGACGCTGGATCGGTGGCCGTCCGGAGCGTTTCGATGCGACGAGGAAAACCGAAGCGGCACAGGCATATGCCGTGTTCTGCGCATCGGTACGCAGTTCGCGCCGGTCGATAGCATGAGTGTCGGACGGTTGGTTGTGTCAGGTCAGGAAGTGCGAGCGTCGTGCTTGTCGCGGTTGGTAAGGACCTGGTCCATGTGGGTCTGCGCCCAGTGCCTGAGGTCGCGTGTCAGGTGGTGCAGTGAGAGGCCGAGGTCGGTCAGCTCGTAGGTGACGGTGATCGGGACGGTTGGCGTCACGGTGCGGGCGAGTAGGCCGTCGCGTTCGAGTGCTCGTAGGGTCTGGGTCAGCATTTTCTGGCTGACTCCCGCCAGCAGGCGGGAGATCTCGGAGTAGCGCATCGCTCGTGCCGCATCCGATGCACCGGGCTGGTCGGATTTGTCTGCTGTGTCGCCGCTAAGTGCGCACAGGATCAGCACGACCCACTTGTCCGAGATCCGGTCGAGGAGCTGGCGGCTGGGGCATGCTGCCAGGAACGCGTTGTACTCCATCTTGGCCTGCGCTCTCTGGGCAGCCTTCGTCGGCTTCACTGATCTCGTCTTTCGCCTGTGGTGAGTTGCGCACTTCAGAGTGCCTACTTCCCTACGGGAAGTAACTCTCCAATACTCGTCCGGGGAGGCTGAAATCGCCACCCACGGCGACAAGCGAAAGGCACAACGATGAACGCGCCAACCACATCACTTCCCGGGGGCACCTGGACGCTGGGCAACTCAACCGTCACCCGATTCGGTTACGGCGCAATGCAACTCGCCGGCCCGTGGGTCATGGGGCCGCCCGCTGACCACGATGGCGCCCTGGCCGTATTGCGCGAGGCGGTCGCGGCCGGTATCACCCACATTGACACCAGCGACGCATACGGACCGCGCGTCACCAATGAGCTGATCCGTGAGGCACTGCATCCCTACCCGGAGTCGCTGTTCATCGCCACCAAGGTGGGAGCGAACCGAGATACGCAAGGCGGCTGGCCCACGGCCCGGCGACCCGAAGATCTGCGCAAGCAGGTCCACGAGAACCTCCGGCCTCTCGGGGTCGAGACCCTCGATCTGGTCAACATGCGCATGGGCGATGCCGAAGGTCCCAAGCCTGGTTCGCTCGCCGAGGCGTTCGAGACGCTCGTCGAACTCCAGCGAGAGGGTCTGATCCGTCACCTCGGGGTCAGCAACGTCACCACCGAGCAGGTCGCCGAGGCCCGCGGTATCGCCCCGATCGTGTGCGTGCAGAACATGTACAACCTCGCCCACCGCCACGACGACGACCTCATTGACAGCCTCGCCGCCGATGGCATTGCCTACGTACCGTTCTTCCCGCTGGGGGGCTTCACCCCGCTACAGTCCGATGCGCTCTCGAGGGTTGCGGTCCGGCTCGGGGCAACGCCGATGTCGGTCGCGTTGGCCTGGCTGTTGCAGCGCTCACCGAACATCCTGCTCATCCCCGGCACATCATCGACAGCCCATCTGCGCGAGAACATCGTCGGCGCTGGGCTCGTCCTTTCCGATGAGGATGTGGCCGACCTGGACGGCATCGGCCACTGAACGACATGCAGGCCGCGCCCGGGTCAGGCACGTCGCTACCCTGGCGCAGGTTTCGATTGCGCTGGTCTGACCATTTTCTGTCGGCTCGACGAGTTCGGGCTCACGGTAACGGGCGCCGCGGGCGAAGCTCTCGCGCCGTGGACTGCGGTGGGCGCTGGAAGCCGTTGTGTGCCAGCACCTCCAAGATGAAGACGTCCGATTCACAGAAGCCACTAGGGCGTTCTCCATGCCAACTGAGGCAGAGGGCCCTGAGCGACAAAACGTTCCCTCACGCGATGAAACCCAGGTCGTGACGAGCGGTACCGACAGCGGGACCCGGGTCGGTCGCGACGACGCGGTGCAGCAATTCCGAGTAGATGTCACGGAAGTCGACGGTGGTCTTCAGATCACCGTTGTCCAGGTCGGTGAGGCTGGGCTCGTCGCCGTAGAAGCCGCCCTTGACCCGCGCTCCCGCAACGAACACCGGCCCGGCAGTGCCGTGGTCGGTGCCCTGGGAAGCGTTGGCGGCGACGCGGCGGCCGAATTCGCTGTAGGCCATGAGAACTACGTCGCGGCCACGGGGATGCCCTGCCATATCCGTCAAGAACGCCGACACCGCCTGGTCCAGCCGTCCGAGCAGTTGCTGCTGGGTGCGGCGTTCATCGGCATGGGTGTCGAAGCCGCCCAGACTGACCGAATACACCCGGGTGGGCACACCCGCCTTGATGCACTGTCCGACGAGCGCGAGCTGGGCGGCGAGCGGATTACCACCGGGACCGGCGGGTTTCGCGCCGATCGAGGAAAATGTCTGTGCCACAGCCTGTTCAGCGTGATAGCCCGCACAGACGAGTGCCTGGGCGGGACTGTCGCGGGGGTCGGTGGCGGCGAGCGCGGCCAATTCGGCGGACAATTCCGGCGATAGCGGGGCCGAGGCGGGATCCAGCGCCGCTGCGGTGTGCTTTTCCCCCATCGCCAGCTGCGGCAGCACCGGGCCGATATTGACCGCACGCACCGGGTCGTCGCCGGTCGCGTCGAGCCAGCGCCCGATCCATCCGGTATTGACCGGGCGGTCCGGAGTGGCCGTCTGCCAGATGTCCATCGAGCGGAAATGGCTGTGATCCGGATGCGGATAGCCGACCCCGCGCACGATCGCGAGGTTGTGGCTGCCCCACAGGTCCGCGAAGCCCTTCATCGCCGGATTGAGTCCGAGGTGGCCGTCCAGGTGCAGTACCTCCTGCGGCTGATACGACAATTCCGGCCGCGCATCGTGATAGGCGTTGTCCGCGTAGGGAATCACCGTGTTGACGCCGTCGTTGCCGCCGTACATCGTTACCAGGACCAGGATTCCGGCGTCCGGCGCCAGGGGGGCGGTGGCCGCGTGCCGGTGCACTTCCTCCCAGGTGATCACGGAGCCACCGGCCAGCCCGAGCGCACCCAGTACGCTGCTGCCGACGAGGAACTGTCTGCGATTGAATCGAGCCATGGTTCGATGACTTTCCGGTCAGCTGGTCAGATACTCGGGAGTGTTCACGGCGATCGCGGTGAGCCGAACGGGATCGTTTCGGACCGCCGCGAGCACGGCCGCGCTGCGGTCCGACCAGGCGCCGATGCCGAGCTGGTAGCCGACCGCATCGAGGCGATCGCCCGGCGCGGCGGACGAAATCCGGCTCAGGTCAGCCTTTTTCACGAGCTCAGATGCCGCGGTGAGCCGAATCCGCGCCGCGGCTGTCGACATCCACGCCTGGCCGTGCGGCCAGCCACCGACCGACGGCGGGTAGAACGGCAGCTGTCCGAGATTGCGCAGCACACCCGCCAGCTTCTTGACGTCGGCGTCGTTGTCCATCGGGACCGCCAGCGCGCGCACCATGCCGATCAGCCATTCGACCGGGCCGTGCACGACAGTGTCTTGCACAGCGGCGAATTCGTCGTCGGTGAGGATCGCAACCACCATCCCCGCGGCGTCGCGATTCGGTCCGTAGGCCGCCACGGCGCGATCGATCGCCGGTTGCGACGGCGGTGTATCGGAGCCGAGCTGCTGCCACATCCGCCCGGCAACATAGCGAGCCGACTCGGGCCGACCGAGCACGATATCGCAGAATTCGCGGGCGCCGAGCGAACCCGTCACGCCGAGTAAGGTTTTGGGTCCTGGATCGTGCCGCTGGGAATTCAGCGTGGCGACCCCGCTGCGGTCGATCGTCCACCCGGTCAGCGCACGCGCGCCTTCACGCACATCGGTCTCGGTGTAACCGTTACCGTGTCCGAGCGCGAACAGTTCCAGGAACTCGCGCGACAGATTCTCGTTGGGCGCCTTCGCCGAATTACTCGTGCCGTCGAGCCATTTGAGCATGGCCGCGTCGGTGAGCATCGCGTAGGCCAGCGCGCCGAAGTCGCCGGTGCCCAGAGTGCGCAGCTTCTGGTTCTGCACGGCCAGCGCGGCGGAATTGCGAACTTTGGCCGCCGATGTCGCAAAGTGGTTGTGCCACAACAGGGTCAGCTTCTCATGGATCGGCTGATGTACGGCGGTCATGCGCCGCAACCACCACGCGGTCAGCATTGCGAGTTCGTTGTTGCGTTCGGCGTTGTACCGTCGGCGGACCTCGGGCGTCGCATTTTTACCCGGTGGGGTGGTCTCGGCGAACACCGGCAGCGGCGTCGCCCGCGCGCCGGCATCGGCGTCCGGGTCGGTGGTCAATGCCGATCGCAGATAGTCGGCGGGCTGCTGCGCACGCACGGCATCGATCTCGGCCCCGGTCGCACCGAAGCCGGCGCGACGAAGCACGCGCGCGGTGCGCATCCACTGCGCCGATTGGCTGCCCATGATCCGAGTATCGCGCCGCCCCTGGCGTTCATCGGCTCGTTCATCGCGACCTTTCAGGCAATCTTCAGCTCCGAGGCGCAACAATGACACCTGTGCAGCCGGGACGAATACTTGTCATCGAAGACGCCGAGGCCATCCGGGTCGCGGTGGGATCGGGGCTGACCACGGCCGGACATGAGGTGCTCAGCCGGGAGCACGGCCAACAGTTGGAGCGCGATCTCGCGCAGTTCCGGCCGGATGTGGTCGTGCTCGACATCATGCTGCCTGGACGCGACGGATTCACCCTGCTGGAAACTGTGCGCGCCAGATCAGGGGCCGGTGTCGTCATCCTGACCGCCCGCGATGGTATCGAGGACCGGCTGCGCGGGCTGCGAGCCGGCTCGGATGATTATGTGGTCAAGCCGTTCGACCTGGCCGAGCTGGTGGCCCGGGTCGATGCGCTGTTGCGGCGGATGGGCAGACTCCAGACCAAGACCACGATCGGCGATCTCGTCATCGACGTGGAATCCGGTGCGGTGCACCGCGGCGGCGAGACCATCGTGCTGACCCTCACCGAGTTCAAGCTCCTCGGCTATCTCGCCGCGCACCGCGACCGGGTGGTCACCAAGGCCCAAATCCTGACCGCCGTATGGGGATACGACGATTACGACCCCAACCTGGTCGAGGTGAATGTGAGCGCAGTTCGACGCAAGCTGGAAGCACACGGACCGCGGCTGCTGCACACCGTGCGCGGTCTCGGCTACACCTTGCGGGTCGGCGACCAGTGAGCTGGCAGCGCCGCCCTGGTGACCGCTACAGCTCTCATCGGGCGGCCGGGGTGCGATGAAGACGGTGTCGCTGCGCAGGCGCGTCACGCTCACCACCGCTACGGTGCTCGGTGCGGTACTGATCGTCGTTTCGTTGGTGGTGCACGGGTTGTTCGCGGTGGCGCTGAATCGCAGTCAGAACGCGGTGCTCGCCGACCGCGTTCAACTGGCACAGCAACTTGCCGGCCAAGGCATTTCGCCCACCGATCTGCTCACCCGGATCGATGCGCGGTCGGTGCGAGCGCGGCTCGTCCTCGCCGACGGCCGCACCTTCGGCAGCCTGAATGCCCAGCACGAGGACCAGTCCACGGTGAAGACCAGACACGTGCTGCTCAATGGCCGAGGCGAGTTGGATCACGCGCGAATGACCCTGCAACTCGACACCAAACTATTGGCGGGGGCGCAGTCGAAGCTGGTGGGCGTGCTCGCGGGCACCACCGCCGCGGCGCTGCTCGTGATCGTCATCGGGTTGCCGTTCGGTATCCGCCGTGCCCTCGCACCCTTGGATTCCATGACCGTGCTGGCTCGCGAGATCGCCCACGGCCGACGCGGGCGGCGGTTGTCGCCATCGCGACCCGACACCGAACTGGGGCGCACCGCAACGGCTTTCGATGAAATGCTGGACGCACTGGAAGGCGCCGAGGCCCGAGCACAGGCGTCCGCGGAACAGATCCGTACCTTCGTCGCCGACGCCGCGCACGAGTTGCGCACCCCGATCACCGGAATTCGCGCGATCGCCGAAGCGGTCCTGCAGCAGCCGCCCGACGCCGATCCCGACGCCAGCCTGCAGATGCAGCTGCTGTTGGTCCGTGAGGCCCAGCGCGCGGGCCGGCTGGTCGACGATCTCGTCGATCTGGCTCGCATCGACGCCGGACTGCCGCTGCGGCATACACCGACCGATCTATACGACCTCGCCGATGCCCAGTTGAGTCGGATGCGGCTGCTACACGGCGATATCGAGTTCGAACTCGCGGGCGATCACGTGGTCGCGGCCATCGACCCCGAACGCGTCAACCAGGTGCTGTTGAACCTGCTCGAGAACGCGTGCCAAGCCATGCCGGATAGCGGCGCGGTGACGGTGCGGGTCGGCGCCTTCAGCAACCTGGCCGAGGTGACGATCAGCGATACCGGCCCGGGGGTGCCGCCCGGCGAACGCGAGCGGATCTTCGATCGGCTGGTGCGTCTCGACCAGGCACGCGATCGCCGCGCGGACGGTTCCGGCCTGGGACTTGCCATCGCCCACGGCATCGCCAGAGCCCATGGCGGCGACCTGATCTGCCTAGACCCTCCGCCCGGACAACACGGTGCCGTATTCGTGCTGCGGCTGAAGATCGCCTGAAGATAGTGGCGCGACAAGTGCGCTCGGCAGGTCGGGTCGGCAGATTCGATGGGGACATATCCCGCCGACCACTGGAGTAAGAATGAAGCGCAGTCTCGTCGCCGCCACCCTCGCCGGCCTCGCCGGACTTGCCATCGCCCTGCCCGCGACCGCCTCCGCCGACCCCGGGCCGCAATGCAACCCCGCGGCCGCGGCCCAGGCGAAGGCGGACAGCACTCCGAAGGTCGCGGCATTCCTGGCCGGTCACCCGGACTTCGCCGCGGAAGTGGCGAAAGTGAAGGCCCTGCCCAAGGATCAGCGCAAGGCGGAGTGGAAGTCCTACCGCCAAGCGCACCCGCAGGACGTACAGGACTTCAGGACCGCGCGCGCGGCTATCCACGACTACCGCCAGGCCTGCCACAAGTAAGCCATCGATCTCGGCCACCCGCGCCCGGTGTCACGGGTGCGGGTGCGGATCGCGAGCAACAACGCCCTTGGGCCGCTTCACAAGTCGGCCTTGTTGCCGCCGGTACCGGCGTTCGAGATGCTCATCGGACCGAGTACTCGAGCGGCTCGCTGAGTTGCGAAAGGCAACCCGCAATGCCATCGCGTCCGGGTCAGCTCTCGACGCGCCGAGCGCTTCGGATCTCCGGCGCCGATTCGACCGTCTCATGGGACTGCGTCACGAATGTTCGCGCCCACGTATCTAACTCGTGCGATGCGTGCATACGCACCGCGGGACCGGAAAGTGCCGCGTCCAGACAGCTTCTGCCGTATCGAGCCTTCGGTCCAGGGAGTTCCGTCGAACGTAGTCAAATGGTGAATCCGCCCCACAATCGACCGCCATATCACTACGTTCGGCGAGCACTTGGACTGCATAGCGCAGGAATCTATCTGGAGGGGTTAGTAGGGTCCAGGTACTCCACACATGCATGAATCAGAAACGCCCGCAACCACTTCCGATTATCGCGCCGTCCGGAGACATAGAGCGTGACCCTGGCGAACACAGCCGCCAGCGATGCAGCGTTTGCACTGACTACAGCGGGCACAACAGACATCGTCAGCACCGGATGGACGTGGATTCCTCAACGATCACACGCTCAGGTCGCCGAGTGTTCGGCAGGCGAGATGCGCTGCGGCTCGAGATATCCGCTCATGACTTCCCGATCAGCGGACGTTCGTGGGGTTGGTCCAGCCTCGATAGTGGGTGCGTCGAGTTCCTTCTCTCGAGGTCGGCGGTCCTTCTCTATGCTGACATCGGCATCGCTTGCTGCAGACAGGTGGAAGGGGGGCTCGTGGCTCATCCCGGCATCGGCGCAACGATCGCGGAGCATGTCATCGAAGGCGTACTCGGCCAGGGCGGCATGGGCACGGTCTATCTTGCTCGCCACCCTCGCCTGCCCAGATCAGTGGCGCTGAAGCTGCTCAACCGTGAGGTTTCCAGCGACGCGGAGCTGCGTCGGCGATTCGAGCGGGAAGCCAGCGTTGTGGCACAGCTCGAGCACCCCAATATCGTGGGAATCTACGATCGTGGCACTCACGATGGTCATCTGTGGATCGCCATGCAGTACATCCAGGGATCCGACGCCGGCCGCCTGGACTGCCGAACTGTCACCGGCGATCGGGCAGCGCGGATCATCACCGACGTCGCCGCGGCCCTCGACTACGCCCACGCCCACGGTGTGCTGCACCGCGATATCAAACCGGCCAATATCCTGCTGGCCGCCCCCGATGCCGGTCGCGGAGAACGTGCCGTGCTCACCGACTTCGGCATCGCACGGCTGCAGGACGCGACGACCAAGGTCACCGCCACCGGAACCTTCGTCGCGACGATCGCCTACGCCGCGCCCGAACAGCTGACCGGCCAGCCCCTCGACGGCCGCGCCGATCAGTACTCACTGGCATGCACCCTGTTCAGCATGCTCGCCGGGCGATCGCCCTTCGCCGCCGACCACCCCGGGCAGGTCGTGGCCGGGCACCTGAGCTCACCGGTACCGTCACTGGTCCGACTTCGGCCGGATCTCACCGCGCAGCTGGACGCAGTCCTCGCTCGCGCCATGGCCAAGGAGCCTGGCCAACGATTCGACAGCTGCGGCGAATTCGCCGCGGCGGTCGCCGACGCCGTCCGATATCCGGCTGAACCGACCACCGGGCTCAACGCATCGACGGTGGCCGCGGAGACGGTGGGAGGGAGTCCATCCCAGCGGGCAACGATCGTCCAGGACTGGGCACATCCCGCCACGGAGGCAACCGCGGCGGCGCCCTATGGCCAACAGATTCCGATGCCGCCCCGCCAGGTGCAACCGCCTGCTCGCAAGAAGATCGGATTCTTCGGCCCGGCCGTCCTGCTCGTTGTCGCGGCAGTCGCTACGGCCGGGGTGTTGATGGCGGTCAGGACAGGCCCGGACTCCCCTGGAGCGGTGCCGGCGGGACCTTCGACAACAATTTTGCCCTCACCGTGGGGACCAGAACACCAGGTAATTGCGGACACGTTCCCGAAACTGGTCCCGAGCCAGAAGGGCTCGTCAGCTTCCTGGCGAGGGGCTCTGTGTCTCTCCTCGTCCACTCAACCCAACGTGTCTATATGGGTGCCCGACGTGTCTATATGGGAGATCGAGTGCCAGCCGCCGGGTTCGAGCTCCAGCCAGGGAGACCATGTGTACACGGTGATGGATTTCGGAACCACCGAGGCCGCCAAGGAGTGGATCGACGCGGGCATGAGTAGCGACCACGGTCCGGTCAGACGGCTCGCGCACTCTGGGTGCGTCGCGGATCCGCTGGTCTTTCTCTCCCATCTCGCTGCCGGTGCGGTGATAGCGTTCCCGGATGACCCCACCAGGTCGAGGTTTCTGGTGACTGTGAGTCCGGTCGCGGGTTCGATAGCGGATGTCCCGTCGAACTGGTTCCCGTCGGCTCCCGTTTGTGGATGAGTCGACATTTGCGCACGGGTGTTGGCTCCTGCGGATGCCTGACCAACCAGGCAGCAGTCTCACGCAATCCGCTGATGCCCCTCGCGGGCGTTGTCCGCACGCGCGGTAGTGCCGCGGGGCGTCCAGCCGTGCGAGATACACAGCGGCACAGGACATCCTGGACGTCTCCCAGGAGATTCGATGCCGAGGCCGAGTCGGCTTGTCGTAGAAGACCTTTCAGAAGACGAAGCCGCGCAGTGCCAGGAAGCGCATACCGCCGACCGCGGCCATGATGGCGATCACGGCGCCGGCCTGCGCGATCGCGCCGAGGCCGGGTGCCAAGAACTCGAGACCGGCCAGCGCCGCCGTGCTGATCAGCAGGCCGATCAGTGCCAGCCCGCCGCCTTCCCACTGTGCGCTGAACCAGCCGACCCGTCCGGCCGCGCGGAAGGTGAGCTGCCGGTGCAGTTCGTTCGCGATCACCGTGCTGACGATCGAGCCGACGATATTGGCGACCAGCGGGCCGCTCCCGTTCATGGCCATGAACAGCAGGCCATAGGCAATGTTGCTGGAGCCGCCGACCAGGGCGAAGCGGATCAGCTGAGCGAAGGCGTGATCACCGCGCAGATACCGCATCACGCGGGCGAGACGGTCGAGCGATTCTGTGCGCAGCATCCGGAACGGGCCGGCACCGATAGTAGCGATGTCATCGAGGATCGTGGTGTCCCCGTATGCTTTCCGCAGCCCGGAAGCGGCGATTGCTGTGCTGTTCACATGAGTACTGTCGCCAGCCGTTCAGTCACCGACCTGACACCGACCTGACACGCCAACTGACACGGTGTCCGGCCTGGTCACCGCGGACAAGGGGTGACGAACAGGCACGGGTCCGCACTACCTATGACACCAGATCATCGACAGCGGTGCGCGGCCCGACACGACGGCCCCACATCAACGAAGGCACCTCATCGCGGAGGATCCAACCGCTCTCGAGTGCGTTCGACTCGCGATAGTGCCGCGACCGCGCGTTCAATCGGGGACAAACGTTGTCCAGCAGTTGATCTCGCGAACGCGTGCTCATAACTACCGCACGACGAGTCGCCTACGGCCCGAGACATACATCAACCGCACAGCGCCAGTTGGGTGAAAGCCCGAAGCGCATCGTCGATGGGATGGGACTGCGGCTTTCCTGACGAGTCGAGTCGGTTCCATCGCTGCAGGTTCACCGCGATGGACATTTGCCGCTTGCCGTCAGCGCTGGTCATGGATATCGCGCCGCCGCCCCAGACCGAACCGTCATGGCCCCAGTAGGTGCCGTGACCGGGCACCGTCATCTTGTGCAGGCCCAGACCGTAGTCGATTGTCTTACCTTCGAAGGAGATGACCGGAACAGTATGTTGCATCTGCTCCAGCGCTGCTCGGCTGATGATTTCGCCTGCCAGCAGCAGGCCGAAGAAGCGGTTCAGGTCCGCGGCGGTCGATATCAGCGAAGCCGCCGGCCCCACCCACGACATGTCGTAGACGCTGTAGTCGCGGGGCGGGTCGATCATGCCGAACCACGCCTCGTAGTGCAGTGAGTGCGGTCCGTTGATATGCGGTCCGGCTGGGAGTTCGGTGTCCCGCAGCCCGGCGCGCTCGATGACGTTGCGAGTGATGCATTTCTCCGCCGAGGTACCGGTAACCGACTCCAGGAGTTGGCACATGAGCAGGTAATTAGTGTTCGAATACACCCCCGGAGTGCCACCCGGCTTCCCGGTGGCAGGCGCCGACACCCCCATCTCGATCAGCTCGGTCGCGTGAAACCTGGTGAACCGGCTGTCATCCAGGCTTGCCGGTGTCGTTTTCGCCAGGTCCGGGAATGCCGCGAGGGACGGGTAGGCATGCGGGAGGTAGTCGGCGAGGCCGCTGGTGTGGTTGATCAACATCCGGACCGTGATCGCCGCACCTCGTTCGCCGGGAACCAGCCGCGGCAGGTAGTGGCCGATGGGTGTGTCGAGCGCTATTTCGCCGTCGTCGACCAGCTGCAGCACGGCGGCGGCGGTGAACGTCTTGGTGATGCTGCCGACGCGGTGTCGCATCTCGACTTTGACGGGGCGGCCGGTGGCGACATCGGCTACTCCGGCTGCGCCGCACCAGATTTGGTCGTCGTCGCGCACTTCGGCGAAGACTCCGGGCATGCCCGCGCGATGGACGGTCGCCAGCAGTCGCCGAGCCCGCAATCCCCACAGGTCCTCCAGGGCGACAACGCCCCGGCCCAAATCTGTTGGGGAAATACCCAAGAGCGAATACGCCTGTATCGGCGACAAGCGAACCTCGATGCACTCTGCCCGCTCGCCACGAACACGCATGGCCTCGATGGGAAGCCCGGCAACGAAGCCGCCGAGCGTTCGCCGCCCGACAGCATCGTCGACGATCAGCCCGCGATCCCCGAATTCGATCAGCACAGTGATCGCCGCCGTCCCGGCGACCCGAAGATCCACCCCGGCGCCACCCGCATCGCGGTAACCGATGATCGCGGCTCCCAGCGGCACGGCATCGGCCGGACCTGCGAAATCCCACCCCGCATCAGACTCGCGGCCGAAGTCCACAGTTCCCACGCGTCCAGGCTACGGAATGGTGCGGACACCGCCATCGCTCACGCAGGCCCGTCCGCGGGCGATCTGAGCGGTGAGATCGACTGCGACTCAAACCCTCCTGATGATGCCGCAGTACGCGTATTCCCGTGGTGACAGACCCGGCGGTCGACGATCGGCAGGAATCCATTGCGGCGGAGGGAACCTAGCGCCACGAACTGGATTCGGTCAGGCAGACGCTGGCCCTGCACAACAGCGAGCACCGAGCCACGAGATCGTCACTGGCACACCGGCTCGGTTACTCCGATGCGCGGGCATTGCGCCGTGCGGCCCGGCGCGGGGATTCCCGAGCCGATGTCGAACGTCAGGCCAGCTGAGTGGATTGTCCTGGATAAGACACACTCGCTATCAGGTTGCTGCAGAAAGATACCGCCGTGGCCATCACTGCGGTCAGTTGTTCCTGGTCAGGGAGCCCGAGGTCATCATGAACGGGATGCTGTGATCCTGTCCCGCCAGGATGGCGGTTTGATGTCGCTCGTCGTCGGCGATCGACCAGAACGCCAGCGTGGTTGCGCCGCAGGTCTGCGTGGCCGGGGACAGCTCGGCGGTATTCCCATGGGCCTCGAAGGTCCAGCTGCAGCCGTCGGCGGTATGCGCGGTGACGGTGCTGCCCGCCGACGGGGCGAAGGTGACCGGCCCGGACATGGGAGCGGGCGTGAACGGCAGGGGAATGAAGTAGGAGTTGGTGGCGGCGTTGGTGGGGAAGGGCGCGCGGTCGAAGGTCCAGGTACCGCTGAAACGCCGCGCGGTGTCGGCCTGCGTGCCCGCGGCGGCGTTGCTGCGGCGGCCGTCGACCAGATCGAATCCGAAGGTCCCCGGGCCGAGATAACTGTTGGCGTGCAGGGTTTCTCGCTCGATGCCGTCATCGACGGTGACGCGCCAGCGGTCTATGTTGTAGCCGGATCCGATCACCTGGTTGAAGCAGTACTGGGTGGTGGAGGTCATTTCCAGAGCGTCCCCCACGGGCCGGAAATGCCAGGTGCAGCCCTGATCGGTGTGGCCAAGGACCTCGCCGTCGGCACCGCGAGTGAAGGTAATGGTGCCGATCTGCGGAATGTCGGGCCGGTATCCGAACAGGTCCATGGTGGCGATGTTGGTTCTGGTGACGTGGTCCGGCTGGTCGTAATTCCATGTGCCCAGGTATTTTTCGACGGATCCGGTCGTTTCGGCGGACGCGGTCGAATCCGCTCCGGCCGGTACCGGGGCGGTCGCGAGGCCGGCCAGCGCCAGGGCTGCGATCGCGGTGAGTCGGCTCGAACTGCGCAACATGAGGTCTCCTCGAATGATGCTTCGTGTTTTGCGGGTCGGCACTATGACGAGGCGGGCGGCGGGAAAGTTACCGCGCCGGATCGGTAACTTTTCACCCCGCCGTCTCGTCGTAATCGGTATGGAGACTCATGGCGACCAGTTCACCGCGCTGTGGGATGCGCATCGCGCCTACCTGGTGGACCTGGCATTCCGAATGCTCGGTGACATCGCGGAGGCCGAAGACGTTGCGCAGGAGGCGTTCCTGCGCCTCTCACGCACCCCCGCGGACGAACTGAACAACGTCCGCGGCTGGCTGACCGTGGTGACCGGCCGCCTGTGCCTGGACCTGATGGGCAGTGCCCGGGCCCGGCGCGAGCAACCCGGCGACCCGGAGCTGCTGAACTCGGTGGTCTCGCCGGGCGTCGACCCGGCGGACCGGGTCACGCTCGACGATCACGTCCAGTCGGCACTGGCGATAGTGCTGCAGCGCCTGAATCCGCCCGAACGAGTGGCGTTCATCCTGCACGATGTATTCGCGCTGCCCTTCGAGGAGATCGCGGCGATCTTGGGCCGTCCAGCGGGTACGTGCAGACAGCTGGCGCGACGGGCCCGTACGAAGATCACCGGGGCGACGGCAGCTCCCACGATCGCAGCGGCTGATCGCGCGGTCGTCTCGGCCGACCCGGTAATCGATCAGGCCACGGCATCAACACACCGAGCCGTCCTGGACCGGTTCATCGCGGCCTGCTCCGGCGGCGACCTCAACGCCCTGCTGACCGTGCTGGCCCCGGACGCCTGGGGATCGGCGACCTTCGTTGCGGGCTCGCTGCCGACCCCGGAGGACACCCACGGCGCGACGGCCGTGGCGTCGAACCTGCTCAGCTACTTCGGATCCGGCGCGACGCTGGTGTCACACCCAGCACCCGCAACCGTGGGCGTCCTGGCGTACCACAACCGCGTGCTGTACGGCATGCTCGTGCTCACGATGCGCGGCGACCGCGTGGCGGGCATCGAGGCGATCGTCGACCCGACGATCCCCATGGCGTGAGGACGGCCTACCGGTGCGCGCACCGTTCGCGCGCCGCGACGGTCGCCCTCTCCACTGCCTTTCGGTGTACACGCGGCACCCGAAAATCGGCTTGTAGCCGTGGATTCGTGAAATGTGAGTAGTGTCGCTGACGTGGAAGACGCTGGACTCGTCGGAGTGCAGAAGACCTTCAGCCCCGTCCTCAGGGCCAAAGCACTGGACAACCGGCTGCCCGATCCGATCCTCGGCGACAAATACGCCGAGCAGACAATGCGCCGCCTCGACCCCGACTACGACAAACGCAGATTCGGCACCAACCAGATGGGCCTCGCCGCCGTGGTACGCACCAAGGCCCACGACGACTGGGCCCGAAGCTTCCTCGCCGATCACCCCGACGCGGTGGTGCTGCACCTTGGCTGCGGCCTCGACGCCCGCGTGTACCGGATCGACCCGCCCGCCACTGTCGACTGGTACGACCTGGACTACCCCGCCATCATCGAACTGCGGCAACAATTCCTGCCGCCGCGAGCGCACTACACCCTGATCGGCTCCAGCGTCACCGACCTGACCTGGCTGGACCGTATCCCCCGCAGCCGCCCCGTGCTGATGATCGCCGAGGGACTGGTCCCCTACCTGACCGAAGCCGATGTCCGGCGACTGCTGACCAGCATCGTCGACGCCTTCCGCACCGGCCAAATACAGCTCGACACGGTGCCGGTCTGGGCGTGGCGCACCTCGAAATGGGACCCCACCCTGCGCAAATACGACACCCAATTCCACTGCGGCTTCAACGATCCTGCCGCGCTGGCCGATTGGCACCCGCGCCTCGAATACGTCGACGAGGCGCCGATGAACGACTCACCGGTGCTGATGGCCAAGGCGCCCGCAAACGTACGCCGCATGTTCCGCCTGTTGAACCTGCTACCGGGCATGAAACGGTCCACCCGCATCGTGCGGTTCCGGTTCTGATACGCCGACGGACCCGGCACAACGAGCCCGGCCGGGAGGAGCACGGCGTGGTGCTGGCCTGGGCACGGGTGGAGCTGCCCGACCACGTCGAGTTGCTCGTCGATCCGGACGCTCTCGAGCTGCTGCCCCACCTTCTCGGCCGGTCCGCCCGGATGGGCTCCGGCGCTCGGACGGCCGCCGAGGAGGCTGTCGCTGCTCGTCTCAGGGGACGGTGACGCGATGTAGCCGTGGTAGTGCGCGCAGCAGGACCCATCGTTGCACCGCATTGCTCCCGGTCAGGCGGCGTAGTTGTTTGGTTGCGTCGCCGACTGCCCGGAATGCATAGGGCACCATCTCGGTTTGGTAGGCCGACAGCGCGTGCTCGAGTGGATCACCCTGCACGGCAGCATGTTCCAGCTTGGTTGCCAGCAGAGCCGCATCCCGCAATGCGGTATTGCCGCCGTGCGCTCCAACGGGTGGCATCGCCTGCTGGTGTCGAACCCCGACCGCGGCCCAGGACTCGATCAACCGGTCGAGCAGCCGGGTGAGGTTGACGACGTCCTCGGCGGACCAGTCGGCGATCACCGCGCCGAATACCTCGTCTCCCACGTCCAGGAACTGCTGGAGCTCGGCCCGGCCGGCGTCGGTCGCCTCGACCAGCACCGCACGTCCGTCGGCCGGGTCCGGCGAGGTCTGTGCCAGACCTGAATCAACCAGGGCGCGAACGTGTCTGGTGACCGACGACGGCAATGCATCCAGCCGCTCGGCGATCTCACCGGACCGCACCGGACCGGACTCCGCCGCGAGCTGGAGCACCCCGACCCGCATCGGGTCGAACGCCCGCGAGGTACCCAGCCGCATCGCCTCGGCGAAGCGAAAGGTCATCCGCGCCAGCTCCGACACCTGTTCCTTATTTGCTTCCATGAAGCAAATAAATCACTTGTTTCACTGAAGCAAACAACTGAACCCTGAACTGAGCCAACAGCTTCGCCGCAACTAGGCAATGACGTGCAGAAAGGCCGCTCATCGGCTACTCGAGCCTGGCGTGAGGGCCGGCTCCCGGCCGGGATCTGGTCCAAGTACCCGGTGGGATACTCCCCGAAGCGGCTGCCCGCCAGCGTGATCGGCGTGGCTCTCTCATGGCTTGCCGCCCACCGAGTGCCGTGCGGGACTGGCTGGAAACGGGAACGCACGGTCTGGAGGAGACCGCCAGGTGTTGCCCTGCACCTGCCTCCAGGCCGTGTCCACCCGCCAAGAGCATCGAGCGAAAAGGTTTGCGAGCTCGGCCAAGTGGCTCTGTCCGTGGGCGGCAGTTATTCGCGAATCCTGGTGGCGTGTCGCCACAGGTATGCACCGAAGATATCCGCGATTGGACGAACAGGGTCAGGTCGGCGTCTCGCGTTCGACCGAGCCTCTACCCCTCTCCAACATCCGAAATGCCGATGCACGGACCCCAATTCGCCACATACCGGCCTATTCGCGCGAGCACACCGGTGCTGCCCCTGATCCGATGATCCCGACTGGACGGTCGGGTCTCCGGTGATCATTTTGTGATGTCAGTAATGTGCGAATTCGCATGTAGCGCAGTATCGTCGGGCGCGGTGCGCAATAGTGGCCGCTCGATTGCTGTCTATTCATCAGAGCAGCAAGAGGCAGTCTCCCCCTGATGAAGTAGTGAAACTCGGTTGTTCCGAGGGTCCGAAAGGTTAGGAAAAATATGTTCCGTTATGCCCTGGTCAAGACGAGTCGCGTCCTTGCGGTGAGTGCCCTGCCGTTAGCTGCGGCCGTCGTATTCGCGGGCGCGTCTTCCGCCTCCGTGGATCAGGCTGCTGCGGCGGCACCGGTTGTTGCCCAGCCGATCGCCGGGCTCCCGCTGGAGGTCACCACCAACCCCGACGCGCAGTACCCCGATCCGGTGCTGAACGGCGCGGCTGCGGGCGCTGCGATCGGCTCCGCCACCGGTTCGTTCATCGATCCCGTGCCCACCCTTCTCGGCGCCGTGATCGGCGGGATCGTCGGCGCGGTCGCCCCTGGCGTCGTCCCCCAGATTCTGCCCTGATCCCCTAGGGCACAACCCTTTTCGTCGAGTCCGAGCAGTTCGAGCTGCTCGGACTCGACTGGTTCACCGACTGTGCACTCACCTCGCGGTGCGGATAGACACCGCGTTCCGCTCGTACTAACGATCGGCGATGCAGGACGTTCCACGAACGGCCAATGGCCCGAGACGATCTGATTCCGTTGATCTTCCGATGAGGCCGTGCGGCCGTTTCGGTCAGCGCGGTCGGGGCTAAGAGCGGACATTTGCAGCCGAGAATAGTGCGAGCTGTCTCCCCAGCGTGGAACTATGCGCAATGGATAACGTAGGCAGGCACGGTGAGGCGGACTGGATGGTTCTGGCACGAGATGAGGCATTGGCGTTACTGGCAGATCCGCTCTCGGCGCGGCGACGGCGCGGTGCCAAACGGCTGCGTGCACTCGCCGACCCGACGACAGCAGCCCAGATTCGCACTGCGCTCGAACGTGAAATGCTGGACCGACGCACCTGGGAGTCGCAGTATCAACTGATCATGGCCCTGGGTATGACCGGTGGCCGCGACGACGTCGAATTCCTGAAAGGACTGGCACGCCAACCTCGCTCCACGACGACAGTGAACGCCGCGCTCGGAGACGCGATCGTCCGGCTCGGTCGTGCGGTCGACAACGACCCGGCCCCAGCGCTTTGGTGCCTGCGGCAAGATGCCGAACTGCTCGCCGACGGCGCGCTGCGCGCGGTTGCCGCGGAGCGGCGGGCCGTTTCGGGTCATGGCATGGACGGCTGCGCTGGACCGAGAAGGTCCCACCGGTTGCCGGATATGTCGAGAAAGACGGCAACTCGTCCGTAAGGCTCGCGACGCGGCCTGATCACGAATTCCACTCCCGCAGCAGTCATTCGGCGGTATGCCTCATCGAAATCGTCGACGCGCAGGAAGAATCCGACGCGACCGGCCACTTGGTTGCCGATTACGGGAAGTTGCAAGTCGCCATCGGCTCGGGCCAGCAGGATGCCCGTGGAAGCAGCGGGCGGGCGCACAACAACCCATCTCTTCGGGCGGCCGTCGTTTGTCAGCGAAGGCGAGTCCTCGATCAGGTCGAAGCCGAGGGCTCGCACGAAGAAGTCGATGGCCGGGTCGTACTCCGCAACCACGATCGTGACCAGTTCCACGTGCACGGTGCCAGCGTATTGCGCACAGAGCCCCAACTATCGGCTCTTGCCGCTGAGTGAGCGCTTCGGCGGGGTCGGCCTACGGCGTCCCATGCAGCCGATGAGCGGGCATTGGTGAGGTGCTAGGTCCGATCGCCGTCGTCTGTTTACGTTCCGTGGATCGGCTCGGATGGTCTGGCGAGTTCGGTTCGACGCCATTGACCTGGTGGTTGTCCGTGGTGGCGGCGGAAGGCGGCGGCGAAGGCGTTGGGTGAGGTGTAGCCGGTGCGATCGGCGATCTGGGCGAGGGTCAGTTCGCCGGTGCGGAGGTGGTCGCGGGCGAGGGTCATCCGCCAGTCGGTGAGGTACTGCAGGGGCGGCTGGCCGAGTGCGCGTTCGAAGTGGCGGGCGAAGGCAGGGCGCGAAAGTCGGCTCAGGGAGGCCAGTTCGGGCACAGTCCAGGGATGACCAGGCTCGGAGTGAATGGCATGTAGAGGTGCGGCCAGCCGGGAATCTTTGGCAGCTCGGTACCATGCAGGCGCTGTCGGGTTCTGCTCGAAGTAGGCGCGCATGGCCAAGACCAGTAGCACGTCGAGGAGTCGATCGAGCACGGTTTGTTGTCCGGGGGCCGGTCCGCTCAGCTCGCGCGACAGCATTGCGATGACATCGTGCAGGGGGTCGTTGGCGGCGGTGCGCAGTAGCAGGATCGGGGGCAGTGTCCGGATCAGGCCGAGACCGACGTCGCCAGCGAATCGATATGCGCCACAGAGGAATACCGTCGCATTCCGGAGGTCGGTGTGCTCGTCGTCGGTGTGAAGTTCGCGGAAGCGTTCCGGTGAGATGCAGACTGCGCGCGGCTCGTGTGCGATGTGGTGGTCACGGCCGCCGCGGACCAGCACCAGGTCGCCGGGCGTCAGTTCGATCGCATCGTCGTGATCGTCGAGCCACAGCCAGGCGCGGCCCTGCACGACGGTGTGCACGGTCAGCTGGATGGTGCCGGGCAGCTGCAGCCCCCAGGGGGGCTGCGCGATCGAGCGGGCAAAGACACCTCCCGACGCGCGGGCACACGCCAGGTGTTCTTGCAGAATATCCACTAGATGAGAGTATCTCATCGGAATTGGAGAGTTTCACACATTGATCAGCTCGATCGAGGAGGACAGGATGGGCGTATGACGACTTCGACTGCTCTCACGCTCGTGCTCGGCGCCACCGGCAAAACCGGCTCGCGCGTCGCGAGCAGGCTGCGTGCGGCTGGGATTGCGGTGCGCACCGCCGCCCGAGCCACCGCCGATGCGCACTTCGATTGGGACGACCCGCATACCTATGCACCGGCACTCGCGGGTGTCGAGCGGGTCTATCTCCTCGGTCCGGTCGGGCGTATCGACTTCGCCGGGCAGGTATCTACGTTCCTGGACAAGGCCGAGACCGCCGACGTCGGTCACGTCACCTATCTCAGCGCCTACGGTGTGGACGCCGCGCCACCGCAAATGGCCACGCGCAGTGTCGAACTCGACCTGATCGGCCGCGCGGGCCTCAGCCACACGATCCTGCGTCCGGCGTGGTTCATGCAGAATTTCAGCGAAACCTTCCTCGCTCCGATCAACGGCGTCATCGCTGTCCCCACCGGCAACGGCGCGGAGGCGTTCATCGACGCGGAGGACATCGCCGCGGTCGCGAGCGCGACTCTCGCCGATCCGGCGGCACACACGGGCGCGGAGTACACGCTCACCGGTCCCGAAGCGATCACGGTCGCCGACGCGGCCGCCATCATCAGCAGCGTCTCGGGCACCGCGGTCAACTATTTCGACATCGACCGCGACGAATGGATCGCCGCCGCTATTGCGGGCGGAATACCGGCCGAGTACGCGCCGGTGCTGCGCATGCTGACCGAAACCATCGCGTCCGGACACGGTGCGCAACCGACCGGCGATGTGGAGAAGGTCACCGGAACAGCACCAACGAGTTTCACCGACTTCGCCCACCGCACGGCGGCGGCCTGGACCACCGAGGCTGCCCGATGACTCCGATCGGCGATCTCGGCGACTTCCGTGCCTTGGACCCGTTCTTCCGGATCATCGAGCAGGGAGTGGCCGGCCTCGTGGACGGTGACCACTTCTTCGACATGCTCGCCGAGGACGTCGTCATCGAATACGTGATCACGGTTCCGGGTTATCCGCGCCGGGTGGTCGGCCGGCAAGCCATCGCCGATCTGTATCGACCCTACGGCGAGGTGTTCGTCCTCGACCGCTGTCACGACCTGGCCGTGCACCACGACAAGGACTCCGGTGTAGTTGTTCTCGAATACGCTTCCCAAGGCCGGACCGTCGCGACCGGTGCCGCATACGCCAACCGCTACATTTCGGTACTGACCATCGCCAACCGCAAGATCGTGCACTGGCGCGACTACCTCGACCCGCTAGCGGTCTTCGACGCCATCGGCTGGCCCGCCGACACCGGCGACGAGCGAACCTGAACACGAAACGCAAGTACCGCCGCGGCCTGACAAGATGATTTCTCCTGCGCCAGGCCGACATCCGCTATCGCCGCATATCGCGCTGACCGAACCGGGCAGCGAGAATAAGACGGCGGGTGCGATTCAGCGGCAGATCTTGGCTGCGACATCGCCAGGCACGCCGATCTCGGTGCAGTGCAGCGCGCTGCCGAGGTCCACAGGCTTCCAGCCTCCGTCGGCCGCCACGTAGTGGAACAAGACTTGGGCTCGGTTGACAGTATTGTTGTGGGTTCCCGTATGGGCCATCGCCCACTCACCCGCACAGTCGATTCGATCCTCGAGTTCGATCGGCCTCGCCAACCGCGACTCGATGTCAGTGCCCCGCAACGCTTCCAGCAAAACGGCCTTGGTAACCGGGCACACCGGCGGCGAGCTCGCTGAACTCGGATCGATCACCTCCGTCGGGAAGTCACGATCCGGGGTCACCGTGCGATCGTCGGCGCCCAAGGTGAGAGTGACAATGACCGGCCCACCCGAGGGACAGCAACTGGCGTCTTTACCCGTCAGCCAACGGTACTGGACCCCGACACTGCGATCGGACGAGCCGACCACCTGCGTATAAGCAGTCGACCTCTTGGTCGCGGTGCCCAGATAACCTGCGTGGTTGAACAGCATCACATGCCAGGGCGAGCTAGCGGTGCCGTGCGGAGTCCCAGCGAGCACCCACAGTATGGCGGGACAGGCGCCGACGGGGGCGTCAGTGCCGCTATCTGCATAGAACCCGTCGCCACCGACACCGCTACCGAGTCTGCCGAGCGCCGCCGTGACCACCGCCGACTTCAGATCGACGCATCTAGCGTTTCCGGCAGTAGCAGGAGCATTCTCACCCGCAGGCGGCGTGGCTCCCGGTGACTGCTCAGTGACGGGAGGCTGAGCCGATCCCGGCACGGCAACGGTAGCCGAGCTCGACACCGACGACCCCCCGGACGTCTGCGTCGTCACGCCGTCCTGACATGCCGTCGCCAGAGTCGCCGCCGCGACCGCCACGATGATGCCGATGATCCTTTTCATCGAATGCCCTTTCCCCTCGGTACTACAGAACACTTCGCGTCCCGGACGAAGTTCGTTGCGCCCCTGCTTTCATGGGCACACCGCCCTGCGTCCTCATCAACCGGCCGGCGACACCACCGAGGACACCCAACCCGGGACCTACCGGATCGGATTCGAGCAAACCCGCGCCGACCGAATCGGCAACAGTGGGCAATCGCGACGCGAGACCTGTTGTAGCTCAGCGCATCCTTCTTTGCCGAGATACCGCCAAACGCCCCAGCCGATGACTAGGCCGATCGGCTCGGTCCAGTCGTTTGCGCTTCGCAGAACAGGCGGTTGGTATGAATACCGGTAGCTAACACAGCTTCACACGGCCAGTTCACTTCTTCGGCTGCAGATCGTGCCGAAGTAGGCTCTGTTGCAGCAGCTTTCGTGCGCACACGAAGCAGATGTCGGGTTGACAAAATTTCCATGGGCAGCGAGGGTTGTCGCGGCTACCGCCTTGGCGAGCCGTTCGATGGAGGGGGTCTCAGATGTCGGTTCACCAGAATAAAACGGTGCCTGCATGGGGCGCCAGATGCCAATATGAGGTGCTGTGATGGCGAGTGGGTTCTACAACCACCTCGACGACCCGGATGAGTTCTGGGACGACGAGCCTCTCGTACCGCAGAGGTCCAACGCCGCTCAACCTGATTCGGCGCCGCCTCCTCTCGCGCCGAAACCTTCATCCACCCATCAACAATCGGTGCTACCGCGGTTCGAGGCCCGCGCCCAGACAGCTGCCCCATCTGTGATTCCACCCCGTGTCGGATCATCGTTCGCTTCAATGCAACTCGACCGCGGATGTCTTCCGGTCCGTGTTGCGATGAGTCCGCGTTGGAACAGTTATGTAGCTCCCCATGAGGTCGGCGACGAGCTCATGGCGGCCTACAGAGCCGCTGTGTCACAGCGCATACAGCAACTGTGCACCTCTGGTCGTTGGCCAACTCCGCAGGAAATTTCGGATGCGGAGACTCCGGATCTCCGGACAATCCTGATGGTGCTGCTCGAAACCCGGACCTGGGAGCAATACACGACTGTGTCCAGCAGCATGATCAACAGCGGCCGATACCAAGCATCGGGCCAAGTTATGGTTCACGGAGAACATCCCGTCACAGTGACCGCTGACCGCACCTATTTGCGGTCGATCGATGTGCGGAGCGGTTGGGCCGCGACCGCGCATCCCGAGAAGATCGGCGACGAAATTCTGCGGTGCGCGGAAAAGATCCGCTCCATGCGCCCAATATTCACCGCGCAAGGGGATTACTCACGCTTTACAGATGCCGACCTCGAATACCAGTTGGACCGCCACCGCCTGCGACTCCTAGATGAAAGGATGGATGATGGCCGATAAGCTGACAGTTGGGTTGAACGCGATGAAATTGGCTGTCACCGAATGGGGTGAAGCCGCAAAGAATCTCAAGGCAGGAGTTGAGACGACCTCGAAACTTGAGATCACTGCGACTCAAGCAGGAACATTTGCGCAAGCCTTGGCGAAGTATCAGCCCGCCCCTGCGTATTTCCGCGACAGGCTGAACGAAGGTGTCACCGTTTTCGAGGATATTGCCACAGTGCTCAAATACGCGCACGATACGTACGAATCGGAAGACCTCGAGAATAAAGGAAAACTACGCAAGCTCGAGGGGATATATGACAAATACTGCCGAGGACCGAGAAAGTCTACTGGACAAGATTTCATTTATCAGGGAGAAGAAGGATAGAATCGGCGATCTTCCGGAGGAGGTGAGCACATACGCCGGATACCTCGTTATGCACGTCCGAACCAACGGGTATGCTGGCGTTGCAACAAACCCTATTGGAGCGCTCACGGTTGAAGATACCGTCGACGAAATATGGAGCGAACGCGATAAGATAAACAAGGCGATTGGGCAAACCTGGGACAAGCTCAAGGAGCTAGATCCCGACCTCGAGGTTCCTGTCAAGTTCATCGACGTCGCGAACGAGTGGCGCACCCTTAAAGGAAACGTGATTGCGGCGGGAAACGACTTCCTTGAAACCGCTCTCAGTGGCGAATGGCAAGGCGATGCAGCGAACAGGTACGCAGAAATGCGCACGAGACAAAAAGATGCGTTGGACAGTCTGCCGCTAGAATTCGAGAAGATCGCCGTGAGCCTGGAGACCCTTGCCTCATCCGAGTTGACACTATACGGCGATCTTGCGACAAAGGCGCAGGAGCTTATAACGAAGGTTGAAGAAACCACGGTCGATTACCTCAAGGCTTTGCTGGACATTTTTTCACTCGGAGGTGCAGTCGCTCAGATAAAGGCGCTCACGACGGCCTGCGAGGCCGTGAACACGTTCATACTGGCCACCGTACGGAGCATGGCAGATTCCGCGAAGAATAATATGATCGAGGGAAACAAGATCTCCCAGATTGTGTCGATTCAAAAAGGTCTACCTGATAACAAGTGGCCTAGCGGTGTCAAGGCATCCTATGGGCCAGGAATCGAAGGAATTCGGGCGGCGATCGGTGATGCGTCGACGAAAGACGGAGACAAGTCCGACTGGACGGTGGGTCAATGAGGATTGGCTTGTCAACGATGGTCGCCGCTGCTGCCCTGATTCTGCCGACTGGATGTTCCTCGTCGCCGCCATCTGGAACACCCACGTCGACTCAGGCTCGACCGGCGATGACGCAGGGAGAGCTGTGCAATGTGGTGATGAACTTCTTTACCACCGAGTTGCACGCCGTCGAAGTGCGGACCATCCCGGTCATCTCCGCAGATACCGCTCTTGCGGGCAGCGGAATATGCGAAGTCGCTCAGGGGCAAAGCCCGGCTGGCAACTACATGGCGCGAAATGCGCCGAACGACTCGGACCCGACTGAGGGTCGCCGTGGGTACGCGAAGGCGCCAGAGCTCGGCGTTGCCGTGTGGGTTTACGACATGAGAACAGACAAAGGGAACCCCTCGAACACAGTTCGGTTCGCTACCCGCGTCAACAACTGGAACGCCGTTCTCGAGGTCCAGGACACCGAGACTCGAACAGCCAACGGCACACTGCACCTGACCGATGAGGACAAGCGCAAAGCCGTCCAATTCCTTGCCGAGCTGACAACTAAACTGGCTGGCTGACCGATAGCGATCCGGTGAGCTCGAAATCTCGTAGGGCCAACGTGTAGAACGCGAAAAACAACCTGGTGCGCAGGTGCTGGTGAGAATGACCGTGCCGGAAAGGGCTGAACGACCGGCCGAGGGCGTCCAGGTTGATCAGGTGAGTCTCGTCCGGCCGGAGAATCAGGGGGATGTACCCGGCCGGCCAAGAGTCGACGACCGCCTGTCGGATAGCCAGGAAGTATCCCTACCCGAGCGACCATACTCAGCGATCACGCCGCGGGGAGCCCGGTGGGTTGATGCGCGTGGCGGCAGATATGCGACTACCAATCGTGTGGGAGGGGCCTCGAGTGGATCAGCGATGGGTGTGGCCGGAGAGCGAGATGGCCGGGCGCGTCGTTCCGAAACTGCCTGATGATTCGGAGACCGCGATGGCGCGCCAGGAGTTCGAGCACACCGGCTACGGTCGCGGTGTCGCCGCTGATGCCTGCTCAGCTGCGGTCGGCGGTCGCAGCAGAATCCCTCTGGTTGTCCATCCGATCCACGCGGGCGACGCACGATTGTGAACATGGCTTTGCGTCAGCGAGGGAGCTGAGCGCGGCGATGTCGCACTAAACGATGGACAGCCTGTGATCGACGCCAGAGGCCAAGTGAACGGGAGCTGACCAGTGGAACGCCTCGAATTGACCTCTGTTGACCGTGTCCGGCTGGACTTCGCGGTCCACCGCACCGCGATCGGTCGGCGCGAAGAAGATAACGGGTTCATCCGACGACTGACCCGCGATGCCCCCCGAACGTCGTAGGAATTGCGAGACCGCACGAAATTGCCAGCGGCTGAATCGCACGAAATTGTCAGTAGGACTCGGCGCTCTGACGTCGCTGCGTGGGGTCGATGATGGGTAAATGACCACCAGATCGCGTGCCCAGTCTTTCAATATGGCCGCCGCCGAGTATGCGGCCAGCCGGCCTTCTTATCCACCTGAGCTTTTCGACGCGATCGAGGAACTCGCCGGTCACAGTTTGATGGGTGCTCGCGTTGCCGATATCGGCGCGGGCACCGGGATTGCCACGGCGCTACTGCGTGGGCGGGGAGCCGAGGTCACCGCGGTCGAGCCTGGTGCGGAGATGGCCGCTGAGTGTCGTAGGGAGGTTCCGGGCGTGCTCGTCGTGCGCGGAGACGGCAATGCTCTCCCACTGGCCAACACTTCCCACGACTTCGTCACCTACGCGCAGTCTTGGCAATGGACCGACCCAGCGGTCTCTGTACCCGAGGCGCTGCGTGTATTGCGTAACGACGGTGCACTGGCGATCTGGTGGAACACCACGGCCTTCGACGTGCCGTGGATCCACGCGCAGCACCTGCGCATCGCCCACCACAGCGGGACGAAACCCAGGCCCGCTGCGCGCCCCGACGACGCCGAAGCCATCCGACTTGCGGGCCTGACAGGTCTGCGAGTCGCGCGCCGCCAGATGCGCTGGTCCCGCACGGTCTCTCTGGACACGCATCTGGCCAACATCGGTAGCCGCTCGGCGTTCCTCGTTCTCGACGAAAGCCGACGGCGTGCCTTTCTTGCCGAGGAACACAGGTTGCTGAGCACTGCTTTCCCGGATGGCACCGTCGAAGAGACCTACTTGGTTGATTTGTTGGTGGGCCGTTTCCCCCGTTCAGGACACTGATATTTTCGTCCGCCCCGCGCAGGAAGCTTGCCACGGCTGACATTCTCGAGCGCACCCACAGATCTCGCCGCCACCGTTGGCCTGATCGCAATGGCTACGACAGGGCGGGCCCACATCCTCACTGCTTATGAAACACCGCCCAGCCAAGTGGGGATTTGCGTGCGGCGGCGGCGACGGCGGGCACGATGGCCAGTGCCAGGATGCCGCCGCCGATGGCCAGCCTGGGGTAGCCGGCAGCGGCGACGACCAGCCCTGAGGCCATGCCGCCGGCAGCACCTGCGATGGCGATGGTGACGTCGACCAGGCCCTGAGTTTTGGCACGGGTAGCCAGCGGCACGGCGTCGGTGATGATCGCGGTGCCTGCGACGAGGCCGAAGTTCCAGCCGAGACCGAGCAGCGCGAGTGCCGCCGTCAACAGGGCGACGGAGTCGCCGGGGGCACAGGCGGCGACGATTCCGGCGCCGAGCAGGGTCAGCCCGGAGACGGCGGCGATGGTGAAGCGGCCATAGCGATCTACGAGCCAGCCGGTCAGCGGCGATGGCAAGTACATCGCGCCGATGTGGATGGCGATGACGAGGCCGGCGGCGGCGGTGCCGTGGCCGTGGTCGCGCATGTGGACGGGCGTCATGGTCATGATCGCGACCATCACGAACTGGGTCAGCACCATAACTACCGCACCGACCAGCACACCGGAGCCGCGCCTTTCGACCGCACGGCGCGGCAGGCCGTCGGCATCATCAGGCTGCGCGGCGATGCGTCCGGCCTCGAGCGTGCGGGCAAGTAGTAGCGGATCGGGGCGCAGCCAGATGGCCAGCACCACGGCTGCCGACGCGTAGGCGGCGCCAGCGAGCAGGAACGGACCGGCCAGGTAGGGGATGCCAAGTGTGTGTGCGAGGTTGCTGGTCGGCGCGGTGAGGTTGGGGCCGACCACGCCGCCGAGTGTGGTGGCGACCAGCACGGTGGACACGGCACGGGCGCGATGCGCCGGACCGGCCAAATCGGCTCCGGCATACCGCGCTTGCAGATTGGTGGAGGTGCCAGCGCCGTAGACGAACAACGCAACGAACAGCAGGATCGGATTGCCCGCGACAGCGGCCGCAATGACTCCAACGCTGCCGATGGCACCGGTCAGATACCCGGCGACCAGGCCGGGGCGGCGGCCGCGGGCTTGCGAAATTCGTCCGACGGCAACGGCCGCCAGCGCGGAGCCTGCGGTGCCGAGCGCACTGGGCAGACCGGCAAGGCTGGTTGAGCTGAGCATGTCCTGCGCGAGCAGTGCACCTACGGTCACGCCCGCCGCCAGCCCCGCACCGCTCAGCGCCTGAGCGGCAACCAGGACGAACAGGGTACGGCGCTGGGCCTGGGAGCCGGAGAGGTCATCGATCCGGGCAGATACTGAAGTCGCCACGACAGAGTCAGCCCAGCTCGCCCAGGTCAAGGCGGTCGCGGAGGCCGGCAGCAGTGAAAGCCGCGACCAATTCGGCGCGGCCCTCGGTGAAGTGGGCCCAACCCTCGTAATGAACGGGAACCACTCGACGTGCGCCGAGGAGCTCGGCGGCCTCGGCGGTCTGGGTACTGTCGAGGACGATCGGCGCACCGTCGAAGAGAACGGAGAAGCGGGGCGCTCCGGCGAAGAGGATGGCGGTATCCACCGGTGCGAAACGCTCGGCGATCTCCTTGACCGCGGCGAGTGAGGCATTGTCGCCGCTGACATAGACGGTGGGCAGGCCTTCCCCGGTCAGTACGAATCCGACAACCTGGCCGGTGATCGGTTCGACCTCCTCGCGTGCGCCCGGCCCGTGGATCGCAGGCACGCCCGTCACGGTGATCGTGCCGCCGCCTGGGCGATCCAGCTCGATCGACTCCCAGTCGACCAGGCCTTTGGCCCCGTTCCCGAGGCGTTGCCCGCCACCCGGCGTGGTGAGGGTGAGTGGCACGTCGGCGAGTAGGGCACGGCCGGAGTCGTCGAGGTTGTCGGGGTGCTCATCGTGCGAGAGCAGAACCACGTCGACGCGGCCGAGGTCGGCCGGCGCAGCGGCGGCCGGCGCGGTCTTGGTCAGCAGGCCGCCGGACTGCTGGTAGTCGCGGGGCGCGTCGAAGGTCGGGTCGGTGAGGAACCTGAGCCCGCCGTATTCGAAGAGGGCGGTCGGGCCGCCGAATACCCGGACGCAGACCTGCTGATCGGTTGTGCCTGCAGAAGTCACTAGCAAACTCCTCACGGATGAAACTCCACATATCCGTGAGATACGGTAGGTTGTTCTCACGGATAAAAGCAAGTCGTAACATGAGAGTTATGAGAGTCGTGCGAGAGACCTCGACCGCCGCATTACCGCCCACACCCGGGGCCGAGCAGTACCTCGCTCTCGACTTTGCCGACAGCGCGTATGCGCTGCCCGGCGGACACTTCATCGACCTGCTCGGCACCCCCGAATCGACGAATCGGTGGCTCGCCGAACGCGGCCTCGCGCCTGCCGATGCCGGAGTGCAGGAGATGTGCGCGACGCAGCTGCGCGTGCTGCGAGAACATATCAGGGCACTATTCGCCGCCCGCGTCGCGCGGCAACCGGCATTGCCTGCAGCGCTGTCCGCCGTCAACGACGCGCTGAGCCGGACCCCAACGGCCGCCCTGCTGCAATGGGACGAGAAGAAAGGCCCCTACCGCGCTGCGCTGTGTCCGCCCAACGAGATCCTCGACCGCGCGCTCGCGACGCTCGCCGCAGATACGGCCGACCTGCTCACCGGCTCCGATGCCGATTTCCTGACCATCTGCTACTCCGCCCCGTGCAATCGGTACCTGATCCGCCACGGCCGCCGTCACTGGTGCTCAACGCGCTGCGGCGACCGCGCTCGGGCAGCCCGCGCCTACGCCCGCGCCAAGTCGAAGGTGGACTGACCATGCCATTGAACCGAACAGTCCTCGCGGCCCACATGGCTTCGGCCACACGACATTTCAACGCACGATAATGCCGACGAGTGAGCGGTTTCCGGCGCGCAATCAAGCGCCTTGGGCAGTACCCCACGGCTCCAGCGCCGTCGTTTGGGGTCCGGCTCTCACCAATTGGTTATTGCATCAACTGGATGTGCGGATGTTCATGTGAAGCCGGGCAGACTCGGATGATCTGGTTGTTGCGGTCGGAGACACAGATCTGGGTCGGCTCGCTCGGGCCGCCTTGTACGGCGCCCCATGAGATATTGGCGGCCTGGTCCTCGTACGGGACCCAGTGGTGGACATCAGATTGCCACTCGTCACTGGCGATCGTCAGCAGCGGCTCGGTCGGGGTGCCACAGGTGGGGCAGGGGTTCGGATAAGGATCTTGCATGCCCCATTTGATAAAGCCGCCGATCTTCCAGCCGGGCGCGATACACAAGAAGTTGTACGGCTGATCACGGTCCTCGAGACCGCCGAACTCGACGCCGGGAATCTGGGCCATGGTCCACTGGTCCACTCGTTGCCGAAGCTCCCCCTCGAGCTCCCCCGAGTGCGGGTATTCGATCACTTGTTCCGGATCGATCATGCACGGTTCGGGCACGAGGTCCTCCTCGTACTCCGCCGGTTCCGGAGGATCCACCAGAACGTCAGTGATCGCCGCCGCGGACCGCCAGAACAGTGCGGTCTTGGGCATGCCATCGTCGTCGTGCTCGTAGGGGCACCACAACACTTGCAGCAGATCTGCTCCCTCGGGCGGATGCAGACCGGGCACGTCACGGACGTACAACTGCGCGACCGGTAGCATCGCTATCGGACCGTCGGCCGCCGGGCGCTCCTCCATCCGGTCGAGGATTTCCCTTTCCTCCGCGGTGTATTCCCTGCCCGCACTGCTTCTGGCCGCGCGCATCCGCCGCTCCAGCCTGGCGTCCGCCAAAGAGATCGACGGGAAACGTTCTGCGTCGTGGTCCTCAGCGTGGCAGTGCGGCCATGGCTCGCTGGCCGGCCACAACAAAGGCCCGCCGATCGAACTGTCGTGTACCGATGGTGTTCCCGGACGCGGATGCAGGCGAGTCGCGGTGCGGACCAGCGGCGCCAACTCGGGAAAGACGGTCACGAGATCAACCGGACGTGGCGGCGTAAAACGAGTCATACAACAGCCTCTCGACGTACCCGGAGATGTTCGATTCGATGACGATGGGGCTGGCATGGTCCCATCCCGAGACTAGGCATCCGAGCCTCGACCAACTTCCCACCACTGACAATCGCAGACCTCTCCGAGAAAGCTGGGGAATCTCAATGCAGGAGAGGTTTTCGGCGGTTGGCCGAGCGGATGAGCAACCTGCTCGAACCGCTCGGTCGCAGTCAAGAAGGTTGAACAATTCGCATCAGGCCGACGGTCGAACAGTGGCGATATGCAATAGCCGAGGTGCCCGAATGGCTCCTAAAGTGGTGCAGCGCCATGAAATTGAGTGACGTAGCTCACTGACATCGCCGTCAAGGAGGTCTTTATGCCGATCAGCAGATCTGTCGGCTTCGCGTCTGGATCGTTCGTTCGTACTGATCTCGCGGTCGATCGCCGCCATCCCGCTGCCCCGCCGCACTCGGTCGCTGTGGGCGGCGTTTCCGCCGACGGCCGAGTGGTTGCGCTTGCGGGGTCGCCACGTGTGCAGTGAGCGGCCCGGCCCGAAGAAGCAAGGGCCACTGCACTTCCAGGCGCGTCCCCCGTGGCCGAAGCTGTCCGACCGGCCCCGGTCCGTGAATTCGAGTGTCGAAACGAATGTCAGGAGTTTGTTGCTGTGAAGAAGTGGATGCCCAGGGCCAGTGCGGTGCTGATGCTGATGCTGGGCTGCTCGCCGATGGCTGGCGCCGAGACTGCGGGCCCGGCTGATTGTGACGGTACTCAGTGGGTTGGTAGCTGGATGGCCGCACCATCGGATTCGTTCGGTGTCATCGATCCGTCTCTGGCGCCGCAGTTGTCGGCCGGCGATCAAACTTTCCGACTGGTGGTCACCCCGCACCTGGGCGGCTCGGCAATGCGCGTGCACCTGACCAACCGCACCCGGCCGTCACCCATCGAGATCGGGCACGTGACCATCGGCGCGCAAGCCGACGATGCTGCCGTGCACCCGGATTCGCTGCGGGAAGTGACGTTCGGCGGCGGTCGCGGTGTGACGATCCCTGCATGGGGTGACCTGGTCAGCGATCCGATCGAGCTGTCCTTCAATGCATTCGAGCCGTTGTCGATCGGGGTGTACGTGCCCGGCACCGCGGTGCTGCCGACCGAGCATTTCGTCGCGAACGCCACCAGCTTCTACAGCCCGCCGTTCGCCGGCGACCAGGCCGCCGACCCGTCCGGTGCGGCATTGTCGTTGCGCACCACCGCGATTCCGCTGGTTTCAGGGCTCGATGTAGTGGCGCCCGGTGACGTCGGGGCGATTGTCGCGGTCGGGGATTCGATCACCGACGGGTACGTCGACTCGAACTATCTGGGTTACCAGCAACACATGTCGGTGGTGGACCGCAACGTGCGCTACACCGACTTCCTGCAGCGCCGCCTCGACGCGGCGGGCAAGCCGTTCACTGTGCTCAATGCCGGTATCTCCGGAAACCGGGTCAGCCGTGACGGTCTCATCCCGCAGTTCGGGCCCGACGCCGTCGCCCGGATCCGGGCCGACGCGATCGACAAGGCGGGGGTCACCGATGTGATCGTCGCCGAAGGCATCAACGACCTCGGCATACCCGTCGGCGCCGGCTACGAGCAGGTCATCGCCGCATACACCACGGTGATCGAACGCCTGCACACCGCCGGGCTGCGCGTACACCTGGGCACCCTCATGCCCGCGAGCAACGCCCTCGCCGACGGCATCCTCACTCTCCCCACCGCCGAGCCGGTCCGCCAGCGGATCAACGCCTGGATCCGCGACCAGCAGCTGGCCGACACCGTCATCGATTTCGATGCGGCCCTGCGCGATCCCGCCGACCCCACCGTCCTCGACCCTCACTATGCGAGCCCGGACAACCTCCACCCCAACGCCGCGGGCTACCAGGCCATGGCCGAAGCGATCAACCTCGATATCTTCACGCCCCGCTGCGCCTGACACCGGCCGCAGTCACCCGGCCACGTGATTTCGGGGCAGGTGCCGTCGGGGCGCTGGGTGGGAGCGGCCACGAGCCCCTGCTCGGTCCGGTGAGGTCACCGGCACCAGCGGAGAACTTCGAGTGCGGCACCGACAGCGATCGGGTTGCTCGCGAGCGGACGACCTCACTGCCGCGGTTGTGACGCAGCGGCTTTGGCGGCCTTACGCACGTCGTCATCAGCGAAGATCCAAGCGGGCCGCGGGCGTATCGACAACACCCGCGGCAACGACATTGCGGGCAATGCCGGCCAAGGCGTCGAGCCTTATCTCGAGTATCCGCGAGTGTCCTTGTCCACACCCAACTCTCGGGCCCGGCGCTCTTGTGTCGCCGCAGCCCGGTCGGGGAAGGGTTCATCCGGCATCCTGGTGTCGGTCGGTGGTGCGCAGCGGCGCGCCGACGTGGTGCATGTGCTTCAGCGCCTCGTGGTAAGAGGAGATCAGCCCGGTCTCGTGGTATGGCACGCCGATTTCGGCGCAGTAGTCGCGGACGATCACCTGGGCGGGACGCAGATTCGGCGTCGGCATGCTCGGGAACAAATGGTGCTCGATCTGATAGTTGAGCCCGCCGAGAGCGAGGTCGGTCAGCACGCCACCCCGCACGTTGCGGGAGGTCAGCACCTGCCGGCGTAAGTAGTCGGGGCGGTCGTCGCCGATCAGAGTTGGCATGCCCTTGTGGTTCGGGGCGAAGATGCAGCCCATGTACAGGCCGAACAGCGCTTGGTGGACAGCGAGGAACGCGAAGGCTTTGTCGGCGGGCAGAACCGCGAACAGTGCGGCCAGATAGGCGGCGAAGTGGCCGAAGAGCAGCGCGCCCTCCAATCCGCGGTGTTTGACCGATCGATTTCTGAGCGCACGGGCGCCGGCCACATGGAGGTTCAGGCCCTCCAGCATCAGTAGGGGGAAGAACAGGAATGCCTGCGCCCTCCCGATGAGACGAGGCAGGCCGCGGCTCGCCCGCGCCTGCCGTTGTGACCAGACCAGAATGTCGGGCGCGACATCGGGGTCGAGTTCCTCGTGGTTCGGGTTGGCGTGATGCCGGGTGTGCTTGTCCTGCCACCAGCCGTACGCCAGGCCTATGCCGGCGTTGCCGACGAGTCGGCCCACGATCTCCGTCGGCCGCCGCAGCCGGAAGACTTGGCGGTGCGCGACATCGTGCATGACGAGAGCGACCTGAGCGCACGTCACGGCCATGAACGCCGCGACCATAAGCGTCCACCACGAGTCCCCGACGAGGACGAACGCCACCCAGCCGGCCGCGAACGCGATCCCGACGAGGCTGAGCCGGACCGCGTAGTAGCGGGGACGCTGGTTCATCAGTCCCGCGTCGGAGATCCGGCGCAACAGACGGGCGTAATCACCGTCGGCGCCGCCGCGCCGCGATGATCGTGGAAATGACTCTGGGACCAAGGCCGGTGTCGTCATAGATCTTCCTGAGAGCTGGGTCGGATGTACCACCTCCGCCCGTCCTCGATGCCGGCCGGCCGGTCGACGTCGATCGAAGATTTGATTTCAGCGAGAACTGCTCGGCGTGTCGGGGCGGAGGTGCCGATTCGAAACTATCGGCCGGATTCTCGTTCGATGTAACCCCTTGGTATGACATGGAATCGGACTGCGGTGTGATAGCGGACGCGGACCGAGGGTCCGGGGCGCAGATCCGGACCTCGTAGCCGACGGCCCCGTCCACGACGGCATGGCCGAAGACGAGCCCCGGGATCGAGCGCGGTCCGGTCGAACGCACCACCCTGGCAATGGTCTGCGCGAGTGAGCGGTAGTGCCGCTGGGCGCGCGTTTCCCAACGGCCATGCGGCCGGACCCTGAGGTTCGACGGTCGGTGGCCCAGTCGCAGGGTCCGGACAGGACCCCGCCACCAGCTGCGCCGACCCCGCACCCGTCAGGCAGC
>NZ_JBEXLC010000019.1:0-81225 GCF_040609795.1 Nocardia sp. NPDC004604 | reverse complement strand
CACATCAGCTACCACCCCGGTGCTTGTTTTACGAGCGACCGTTCGCGGCCCGTCTCGCGTCCGAGCCGTCGAGACTCGCGACTGCGTCGAATGCGCTTCGACGACTCGGCTGAGTTCGATGGCCGAGCCTTCGGCTCGGACGCGAGACGGGCCGCGAACGGGTCGCTCGTAAGACTCGCTCCGTGGTGGTCGCTGATGTGTGGACCGTTCGGCACCGGGCGTACACCGCCCAGCGGTTGAGACTCGTGACCGCGGCGCATGCGCTTCGACGGTGCGGCGCGAGACGGGCTGCGAACTCCCTGTTCGTAAGACTCGCTCCGTGGTGGCTCGGGTATTGCGAGCTGGTGTTGCACTGTTCTGGCGGTGCTGGGTCTTCATGTGCGGCACACGATAGCCAGCTTCCCGCATGCGTTTGGCCTTATATATCTGTGGCGGCGGCGCGGGTTGCGCTGGAATATCGGTTGGGCGGGCTCGGTAAGCTGCTACCTCGTGGTTTCGCCCAAGTCCGAGGATGCAGCGTTGGATCGACGTACCCGATTGCTGGCCGCGGCCGCGGTCACGCTCGGACGGCTATCCGATGTGCTGACGCCATTGGGCGAGTTGTTCGCCGCGCGCGGTCATGAGCTGTACCTGGTCGGGGGCAGTGTGCGCGACGCCGTGCTCGGGCGGCTGGGGACCGATCTGGATTTCACCACCGATGCCAGGCCGGAGCAGGTGCAGGAGTTGCTGCGCGGCTGGGCCGATCATCTGTGGGATACCGGTGGGCTGGCCTTCGGCACGGTGAGCGCGTCGAAGGCCGATCAGCAATTGGAGATCACCACCTTTCGCAGCGATACCTATGACCGGGTGTCGCGCAATCCCGAGGTGACCTTCGGTGATTCGCTCGCGGGCGATCTGGTGCGCCGCGATTTCACGGTCAACGCGATGGCGGTGAAGATCGGGGCCGAGGGGTCGCTGGAGTTCGTCGATCCGCTCGGCGGCATGGACGCGCTGCTCGCCGGAATGCTGGATACCCCGGCGGCGCCGGAGGATTCGTTCCATGACGATCCGCTGCGGATGCTGCGCGCGGCGCGCTTCGTCGCGCAACTCGGCTTCGAACTGCAGCCGCGGGTGCGGGCCGCGATCACCGCGATGGCGGGTGAGATCGAGCGGATCACCGCCGAGCGGGTGCGCACCGAACTGGATAAACTCATCGCCTCCGCACATCCGATCGACGGCATCAACGTCATGTGCGAGACCGGTCTGGCCCAGCTGGTGCTGCCCGAGGTGCCCGCGATGAAGCTGGAGATCGACGAGCACCACCAGCACAAGGATGTGTACTGGCATTCGCTCACCGTGCTGCAGCAGGCCATCGACCTGGAGGAGGGCGATCCGGACCTGGTGCTGCGCTGGGCCGCGCTGCTGCACGATATCGGCAAGCCCGATACCAAGCGCAATGAACCGGGCGGCGGCGTCAGCTTCCACCACCACGAGGTGGTCGGCGCGAAGATGGTGCGCAAGCGGATGCGAGCGCTCAAGTATCCCAAGCAGTTCACCGAGGACGTGGCGCGACTGGTGTTCCTGCACTTGCGTTTTCACGGCTATGGCAAGGGGCAGTGGACCGATTCGGCGGTGCGCCGCTATGTCACCGATGCCGATGATCTGCTGCCCCGGCTGCACAAACTGGTTCGCGCCGACTGCACCACCCGCAATAAGCGCCGGGCCGCCGCGCTGCGCGCCACCTATGACGAGCTGGAGTCGCGCATCGCCCGGCTGCAGGAGCAGGAGGATCTGGATCGGGTCCGCCCGGATCTGGACGGCAACACGATCATGGAGCTGCTCGGCATTCCCGCGGGGCCCGAGGTCGGCAAGGCGTGGCGGTACCTGAAGGAGCTGCGGCTGGACCGCGGACCGCTCAGCCGGGACGAGGCCGAGGCCGCGCTGCTGGAATGGTGGAAGTCCCAGGGCTGAATGTCCCGGGCCTGAATGTCGCAGGGCGGAAACGGGATTCGCTGCTCGGTCAGAAGACGATCAGCGTGGTCCCGGCCACGATCGCCGAGCGGATCTGCGCCAGCTCGAATGAGCCGGTGATCTGCGGCAGTTCGACCCGGAAGCGCACCAGATCGCCCTCGCGGGTGGCGTGCACGATGCGCGCGTCATTCGGCAGCCGATCCAGCAGGATCGCCGGGACGGCCAGGATATTTCGCGGTATTCGCATGCCCGACCAGCTCGCCCGCTGGATCTCGACGGTCACCAGGTTGTCGCGCACCTGCGCCTCCACCAATGCGGTGATGCGGCGGCGTCGATGCTTCGCCCGGATCAGTCCACTCGCGTCGATGCCGAGCTGCCAGTTCGGCTGTTGGGTATTGAGCCAGCCGACCAGCGCCTTGGTGGTGACGGTCCCGTTCAGGTCCAGCTGCTGTGCCCGCACCTTGGTCGGCACGCCGGGTACCAGGCGGACCCCGTGCGCGATCACGGTGACCTGTTCGATCGGGTGATCGTCCCAGCGCATCCTGGACAGCACGGTCTTGGTCTGGAAATGCGCGCCGCGGCGGCGCACCTTGAGCACCTGCAGCGTGGCGTGCAGGTCGTGGCCGAGCAGGGCGGCGCTGACCTCTTGGCCGCCGAACCGGCTGAGAATGCCCTCACTCAGCACGGTCATCAGCACGTCCGGCATCAACGCGGTGACCGTGCCCGCACCGAGGTCGGCCACCGGATCGACCCAGGCGGTGGTGAACGAGAGCCACTGTTCCAGCAGCGATTGGTCGAGAAGTCGCTTCCCCAAGTCGACGGCCCGCATCGGTGACCATGACGTCGGATCGAAATACGTGGCCATGATTGCTCCGAGCGTACTTGGCCTCGGCCAACACAACCATGCTCGCGGCTGTGACGAAGTGGGCAATAGTGCGTATCCACGGAATGACATGGCCGAATGCGGCGGCGATTCTGTCCGTATCTACGGATCGATATGCGCATTTCATCCGTATTTGCGGAATTATGCTGACGCGGTGGCGACTCTCCGGATACGTGATGCGGCCGAACTGCTCGGTGTCGGCGATGACACCGTGCGGTGCTGGATCGATTCCGGAGCACTGGCGGCGGCACAGGATGCCTCTGGCCGTCCGGTGATCGAGGGCGAGGAGTTGGCGGCCCTGGCCGTCGAACAGGCTCGGACTCGCTTCGGCGGTGCCGGTTCAGCGCGCAATCGGTTTCCCGGATTGGTTACCCATGTGGTGGTCGATATGGTCATGGCTCGGGTGCAGATGCAATGCGGACCGTTCACAGTGGTGGCGTTGATGAGCAGCGAGGCGGTGCGCGAGCTCGGACTGGAGCCGGGCAGTGTGGCGATGGCGAGCGTGACGGCGACCACGGTCGCGGTCGAAACGTCCGCCGAATGAGACTGTCGTGATCCCATCCGGAAATCTGAAAGCCCTTGCCGGACTGCGGCCCGCTGTGCCGGGTGGTGGCCGAGGCGCCTCGATATCGGCCGCGTCATCCAGCTTCAGCTACCGTATCCTCCACCGCCGGGTGTCTCGATGACCAGCACGTCACCGGAATTCAGCTGCGCCGAATCTGCGCCGCGCAACTCCTGCACCGTGCCGTCCGCACGCTCGATCCGGTTGCGGCCCATGGCCCCCGGCGCGCCGCCCGCCATGCCGTAGGGCGGCACCCGCCGATGACTCGACAGCGTCGATACCGTGACCGCCTCGGTGAACCGCAGTCGGCGCACCGCACCGTCACCGCCGTGCCATCGACCCGCGCCGCCGCTGCCCGTGCGCACCGAGAATTCCTCGAGCAGTACCGGCAGCCGCCACTCCAGCACCTCCGGGTCGGTGAGCCGGGAGTTGGTCATATGGGTCTGGACCACCGGCGCGCCGTCGAATCCGTCGCCAGCGCCGGAACCGGAACCGATCGTCTCGTAGTACTGGCTGCGGTCATTGCCGAAGGTGACATTGTTCATCGTGCCCGATCCCTCGGCCTGCACTCCGAGCGCCGCGTACAGCGCACCGGTAATCGCCTGGGAGGTCTCGACATTGCCAGCGACGACCGCGGCGGGCGGTTCGGGCGCGAGCATCGAGCCGGGCGGCACGATGATCTTCAGCGGGCGCAGGCAGCCGTCGTTGAGCGGGATATCGTCTGCGACCAGTGTGCGGAAGACATAGAGGACCGCCGCGTTCGCCACGGCATAGGGTGCGTTGAAATTACCGTCCAGCTGCGCCGAGGTGCCACTGAAATCGATGGTGGCGCTGCGGTTTTCCCGATCAACGGTGACCCGGACGTGAATGATGGCACCCAGATCGGTCTCGTAGGCGTATTCGCCGTCGTCGAGCGCGTCGATGACGCGGCGCACCGATTCCTCCGCATTGTCCTGCACGTGACGCATATACGCCTCGACGACATCGAGCCCGAAGTGCTCGATCATCTTCCCGACCTCGTCGACACCCTTGGCATTGGCGGCGATCTGCGCACGCAGATCGGCGAGATTGGTGGCCGGATTGCGGGACGGATAGGGCGCTTCGGCGAGCAACCGGAAGGTCTGCGCCTCCCGGAACCGGCCGTTCTCCACGAGCAGCCAGTTGTCGAAGATGACCCCCTCCTCCTCGATGCGACGGCTGTTCGCTGGCATCGAGCCGGGGGCGATGCCGCCGATCTCCGCGTGATGACCACGCGAGGCGACATAGAAGAGGATCTGGGTGCCCGCGGTGTCGAATACCGGCGTGATCACCGTGACATCGGGCAGATGGGTGCCGCCGTGGTAGGGATCGTTGACGGCGTAGGTGTCGCCGGGGCGCATCGTCTCCCCGGATTGCCTGCGCCGGATGACCTCCTTGACACTGGTACCCATCGATCCGAGATGTACCGGAATATGCGGCGCGTTGGCGACGAGATTGCCGTCGGGATCGAACAGCGCGCACGAGAAGTCCAGGCGCTCTTTGATGTTCACCGATTGAGCGGTCGACTCCAGTCGCGCGCCCATCTGTTCGGCGATCGACATGAACAGATTGTTGAAGACCTCGAGCAGCACCGGATCCGCCTCGGTACCGGCCTGCGGTCCGGTCGCCACCACGACGCGTTCCATGATCAGATGCCCGAGCTCGTTCAGCACCGCCTGCCAGCCGTCGTCGACGACCGTGGTGGAGTTGTCCTCGGTAATGACGGCGGGTCCGAGTACCGCCTTACCGGGTACCAATTCCGCACGCCGGTAGAGGAATATCTTGCGCCAAGCGCCGTCGGTGTGCAGCCGGACGGAGCTGGGCTCGCCGGTGGCCGCGCGTCCGGCCAGATCGGCCAGATCGGGTGGTTCGGTGAGTCCGGTCGCTTCGACCGAAAGCGCCTCGATGACGATCGGGCGGTCCAGTACGAAGGAGTAGGTCTTGCGATGGCGCTCGACGAAATCCGTTGCCATGCTCGCCGGTTCGGTGAGTGCCACGGTCAGCGTGGTATCGGTGCCGTCATAGCGCAGCTGGGCGCGGCGCGCGACGCGCACCCGGTGTAGGGGCACATCCTCGCCGAGTAGTTCGGCGCGAGCGAGGGCCTCCAGATCGTCGGCGATTTCGCCGACGCGCGACATGGACTCATCGCGCAGCGGCAATTCCACCGATCGCTCCCGCATGGCGGTGGTATCGGCCAGACCGATGCCGAGCGCGGAGAGCACACCGGCCATCGGCGGCACCACCACGGTGCGGATGCCCAGGGAATCGGCCACCTTGCAGGCGAGTTGACCGCCCGCGCCGCCGAAGGTGGTCAGCGCGTACCGGGTGACATCGTGGCCCTTCTGCACCGAGATCCGCTTGATCGCGGCGGCGATATTGGCGACCGCGATCTCGAGATAGCCCTCGGCGACCTGTTCCGGGGTGCGATCGTCACCGGTGCTTTCGGCGATTTCGCTGGCCAATTCCGCGAATCGGTCGCGGACCAGCGCATCGTCGAGCGATTCACTGCCGCTCGGACCGAAAACCCTTGGAAAGTACTCGGATTGGATGCGCCCGAGCATGACGTTGGCATCGGTGACGGTCAGCGGTCCGCCGCCGCGGTAACAGGCGGGTCCCGGTACCGCGCCCGCGGAATCGGGGCCGACCCGGTAGCGGCTGCCGTCGAAGTGCAGGATCGAGCCGCCGCCCGCCGCGACCGTGTGGATATCGAGCATCGGCGCGCGCAGCCGGACCCCGGCGATCTGAGTGGTGAAGACCCGCTCGTATTCGCCAGCGAAATGCGAGACATCCGTGGAGGTTCCGCCCATATCGAATCCGATGACGCGGTCGAATCCGGCGAGTTCGGACATCCGCACCATGCCGACGATGCCGCCCGCCGGACCCGACAGGATGGCGTCCTTACCGCGGAACTGGCCCGCCTCGGTGAGTCCGCCATTGGACTGCATGAACATCAGTCGCACGCCGGTGAGCTGGTCGGCGACCTGCTGGACGTAGCGGCGCAGCACCGGCGAGAGATAGGCGTCCACCACCGTGGTGTCCCCGCGCGGCACCAGCTTCATCAGCGGGCTGACCTCGCTGGACAGCGAGATCTGCGGAAATCCGATATCGCGGGCGACGCGGCCGATCGCCTGTTCGTGCGCGGGATAGAGGTGCGAATGCATACAGACCACGGCAATGGCGCGAATACCGCTGTCGTACAGCGGCCTCAGTGCCTCGACCAGCGCGTCCAGGTTCGGCGGTGTCAGCACCGTGCCATCGGCCGCGACGCGTTCGTCCACCTCGATCACGTGCTCGTGCAATAGTTCCGGCAGCACGATCTCCCGTGCGAAGATCTGCGGGCGATTCTGGTAGGCGATGCGCAGCGCGTCGCGGAACCCCCCGGTGATCACCAGCACGGTGCGTTCGCCCTTGCGCTCGAGCAGGGCGTTGGTGGCGACCGTGGTACCCATCCGGACGGCTTCGATATCGGCGTCGCCCTGCCCCGCGTCCGCGAGGATTTCGCGAATGCCCGCCACCGCGGAGTCGTCGTAGCGCGCCGGATTCTCCGAGAGCAGCTTGTGGGTGACGAGCCTGCCGTCGGGTCGCCTGGCCACCACATCGGTGAAGGTGCCGCCCCGATCGATCCAGAACTGCCAGCCCGGTCCGTCCGCCGGGCGCGCGGTGGCGCTGACCGTCACCGGAGCCGCCTGTGCTGAATGCGCTGGTCGATCACATGCGCACCATACCGAACCGCGGTCGGTCCGACCCGATCGCGATCAGTGCGGCGGATCGATTTTCGCGTGCATGAGATACACGTTGTAGGAATCCCACGCCGAGATGGTGAAATACAGATCTTCCGCCGTGGACCACGGATGGATGAAGCCGCCGTAGGCCTTCGGATAGTCGTCGGTCGAGACCAGCGCGACGCCATCGGTCCACGCACCCTGCGGCGCCGCCGCGGTGCGCAGCACGATCGCACCGCGGGCGGAGTCGAGGTAGGTCATCTGCCACTGCTTGCTGTCCTTGTCGAACCGCACCGACAGTTCGCTGGCCATGCCGAGAACCAAAGGTGTGGCCTGGTTTTCGGCGCAGGGGGCCCAGCTGCCGCCGACCCAGTACTGGTAGGCCGATTTGTTCAGCACCTCGGTCTTCGGCACCCTGGCCAGGCCGATCACACCGATCCGGCCATTGGGCGTACCGAACATGTAGACGTAATCGCCCTGCGGCACCATGGCCGCCACCTGGAAGCGGCCGAGTCCGAAGAAGTTGTCCCACTTGGCATGTTGGTCCTTGACCCAGGTGCGGCCATTGTCGTCGGAGTATGCGAGTCCGCCGTAGTTGGTCGACCACATGCCCGGGATCCGGCTCCAGTGATTCACCGACATATAGCTCATGAACTGGCGCTTTCCGATCGCGAACCCGGAGGTCGGAATGGTCGTCGTCTCCCAGTTCTTGATCTTGCGGCTGGATAGCAATTCGGCCGCGTGACAGCGGCTGTCCTGCACCATGGTGTCGATGCTGAGGCCATCGGCAAGGTCGTGGTCGGTGCTGTAGCCGAGCACATTGCTGCGCCAATCCGGGCCGCCGACGCCGCCGCTCTGCCAGCCCTCGCCGAAGGTGTCGCCGAAGGCGACGGCGACCTCGCCGGGTTTGGTCTCCCACATGATCCCGAGATCGGTGCCGTCGACCTGCCAGCGCATATCGGTGCGATTCTGCGAACCGTGTCCGGTCACCTGACCGACCAGATCCACCGATTCCACCAGCGGCGGGGCAACAGCCGCGGCCAGCGGCCCCGGCTCGATCGGGTGCACGACCGGCGGCGGCGCGGGCTGCGGTTCGACTCCGTCACGGCCGGGCACCGGGATCGGAATGGGCTCGATCTCCGGGCGGATCTCTATGCGCGGCAGCTGGATCGATGCAGAACCGGAGCTGGACCCGGATCCGGAACCCGAACTCGAACCGGATCCCGAACCCGAGCTGGACCCGGTGTTGGGTGCGGTATTCGGTTGCGGATCGGTGGCGGGCTCCGGTGGTTTCGGGGTGTCGCGCACATCCGGGCACGGGTTGCGGCACGGGTCATCGGGCAGCGGCTCCGGATCGATCCGGGTGTTGTCCGGCGGTGGGTCGGGCACCGGCACCGGCGTGATCTCCGGAACCGGCACCGGGATATCGATCTGCGGGGGCAGCTGTGGCAGCGGCGGAGGCGGCGGTGCGTTCGGATCCGGCGCCCGGTTCAATGGATCGAATCCGATCTCGCCGCAACTGTTCACCGGCGGCGGCGCCCACGGATATTGCGCGGCCTGCGCGACGGGCGTCGGTATGGTCAGCGCCCCGGCCAGCAGTAGGCCGAACAACGCGGGTGCACAGGGATAGGTGGCCGCCGCCGCGAATACCCGCGTGCTGGTCGGCCGAAATCCCATGTCTTGTTGGCTCCCTGTCGATTCGGGTCGATGGAAGATCAAGTTACTCGACCGCGCTGTCGGAATGCGGTATCGCGAGCGGGTGCGATGGTATCGAATTCGCATTGGCTTCGCGCGATGACGGAACCGGATGGCCGGGCGCCGCGTCCAAATAGATATGAACGAGATCGAGTACGTATTCGGGACCGGCGACGGCACGGTCCACATCTGGACCAGCCAGGCGGAGCTGGATCTATCCGGATCGGGTGTGGGTGACGCGGTCGGCCTCGACTTCGACGGCGACGGCCTGGCCGATGACGTGCTATGGGATTCGCACGGCACCGGCATCGCCGATGTGGTCGGGTTGGATCTCGACGACGACGGCGTACCCGACCACTTCTTCACCGATCCGACTGGCAATGGCACCTGGAATCACGAGATAACCGGCAATCCGGCCGATGCGGACAGCGAACACCTCGACTGGATCGTGCGCACCGAGCCGGAGCCGGACCACCTCGCCGCCAATGGGTTCGGCGCGGCACTGTCGAATCATGATGAGCCGTTGCCGGATTCCCCACCGTCGGATCCGCATGCCGCGGCGGACGGCGTCACGCAGCGATTCGCTGCGGGGTGGCGGTCAGCAGACGGATGGGCGCAGGTGGCCGGGTTCGGGGAGCACCGCACCTGGTCCGCCGATGAACCCGGTTACCCCGCAACGCCGTTCAGTTGACGACCGGTGCGCGCCGGTTGTTCAGCGCGATGGCCGCGATTCCGGCGCAATAGATCCCGGCGCCGACCAGCACCACCCCGATCGAGCGTCCGTCCGCCGGTATCACCAGCGCGGTAGCCGCGATTGCCGCCACGAACGCGATATTGAAGACGGTGTCCTGCAAGGCGAATACCTGACCGCGCCTGGTGTCACCGATATCGATCTGCATCGTCGCGTCACCGGTCAATTTGATGATCTGCCCAGCCAGCCCGAACAGGAACGCACCGACGAGCAGCAGCTGATGCGCCCGATGCGCCGCGGTACCGGCCGTTGCGATGGCGGTCGGCGTGACCAGCGTCAACTGGACCACGGTCGCGATGCACAGACCGAGCACGACCGTGCGCGTCCGGCCCAGGCGCGGAATCAGCAGCGGTGCGACGACCGCCGCGACCAGCATCCCCGCCGCGGTGGCGCCGATGGCGAGCCCGAAACGGGTCAGCCCGGTATTGGTCCCGCCGCCGTCGACCGGCGCCTGCCGCAGCACCAGCACCATGATCAGGGTGTTGGTGCCGAAGACGATCCGGTGCGCGCCGATGCCGATCATCGCGGTGGTGACCTGAACCGCCCCCCAAACCGCCGCCGCACCATGGCGCAGGCCGGTGAGGACCGCATGTATCGCACTGTCACGCACCGCCGTTCCCGGCTCCGGACCCAGCACCCCGGCCCCGAATCCGGCCGCGAGCACCGCACCGAAGACCGACCAGACCGCGCTGATCGCCACCGCGATCGCCGAGGCGAAATCACCGGCACCGATCAGTCCGATGATCGCGACCGCGGCGGCGGCACCGACACCGGCGCAGCCGGAGGCCACCGTGGCGAGCACCGAATTCGCGGGCACCAGCCAGTGCTGGTCCAGCACCCGGGGCAGGGCCGCGGACACACCGGAGAGTACGAATCTGCTGATCCCGACCACGGCCAGCGCGAGCAGCAATAGGGGCGTCGAACTGCTACCCGCCAAGAGCCCGACGCTGACCGCGCCGATCAGAATCGCCCGCAGCACATTGGCGACCAGCAGTACCGCTCGCCGGTCCCAGCGGTCCAGCAGTGCACCGGCATAGGGTCCGATCAGCGAGTACGGCAGCAAGAGCACCGCGAAGGCGGCGGCGATGGCCAGCGGATCGGTCTCGCGTTCCGGATTGAACAGGATGGCGCCCGATAGCGCCGCCTGGAACATGCCGTCGCCGAACTGACCGGTGAAGCGGACCAGGGCCAGGCGCAGCACGCCGGGACTCTCGCGCAGCGCCGTCTGTAGCGATACCGGTCGCTCGTCCGCGGGAGTAGAGCCTTCGGGGCGACCAGTGGACACGTCGAAAGGCTACTGTGTTCGATCGCGGTGCCTTCGGAACGTCGCTCGTACGAATCGCTCCGTAGTGGTCGGGCAGGTGGCCGTGTCGCCGATCAAACGCATTTGACCAGGGCGGAGATCGTTTCGCGCATATCAGGGGCCATCGGCAGCTCGTCCAGGGCCGCGGCATCGATCCAGGCGAAGGCGTCGTGTTCACCGGGCTCCAGCGCTACCTCACCCGGCTCCACCTCGACCATGAAGCTGTACTTGCGGACCCTGGCCTTGGTCCGGGTGGCGTAGTCGAAGCCGCCGAGGAAGTCGGTGATATCGCGCACACGCAAACCGGTCTCCTCGAACAGCTCGCGTGCCACGCATTCGGCCAGCGTCTCCCCGGATTCGACTCCGCCACCAGGCAGTTCGTACATTCCGCCGTGGTAATCGTCCGGTACGCGGCGGACTACCAGGAGTTTGCCGTCTCGGAAAACCGCAACACCGACGACGAAATCGCTGATCCCATCGCGCTGTGCGGCATTGCGGAGTTGTCGCTCGATGCGGGCGAGTGCCTCGGGTCGCATCTGGTCGTCACCTCCGGTTGCGTTGTGGCGCATGGTGTTACGAATCCGCCCTGGGTGTGGGCGGCCGCATCGGTGCGGTGGCGGGTTGATCAGGGGTGACGATTCGACGAACCGGTTGGTAGTGCTCGCCTGCCGTTCACCCGCCGGTCGCTCGCGTAAAATGCCGAGTGCAGGACAATTTACTAGGAATTCGGAGTACCGCGTCGTACGTGCTCCTACCCTGAAAGGTGATCGGTGCACGGTCCCGAGAGGAGGACCATGATGTCCACACTCACGACACCACACATCGATGTCCATCGCGGCGGCGATCGCATGAAAACGCGCGTGTCCTGGCTGGATTCGAAGCACTCGTTCTCCTTCGGGGAGCACTACGATCCCGACAACACCCATCACGGACTGCTGCTCGTCAATAACGAGGATATTGTTTCCCCTGGTCAGGGCTTTGAAACCCATCCGCACCGGGATATGGAGATCGTGACCTGGGTGCTCGGCGGCAGCCTGGTGCACCAGGATTCGCTCGGTCACAGCGGCGTCATCTATCCCGGCCTGGCGCAGCGGATGAGCGCGGGCACCGGAATCCTGCATTCGGAGAAGAACGACTCCTGGCGGCTGGACCGCGGCACCGAACACGACGAGCCGGTGCATTTCGTGCAGATGTGGGTGGTCCCCGACGAGCCGGGTCTGGAGCCGGGCTATCAGCAGCTCGAGATCGACGACGAATTGGCGGGTGGCTCGCTGGTGACCGTGGCCTCCGGCCTGCCGCGTTACCGCGACCGGACCGCGATCGCCATCGGCAGCAGTCATTCGGCGATGCACGTGGCGCGCATGGCGGGCACCGGTGACACCGAGCAGTCGGTCGAGCTACCTGACGCACCGTACCTACATCTGTTCGTCGCCAGGGGCGAGGTGGAGATGGAGGGTGTCGGCCCGCTGTACACGGGTGATGCGGTGCGGCTGACCAGGTCGGGTGGGCAGCGGGTGATCGCCCGCGGACCCGCGGAGATTCTGGTCTGGGAGATGCACGCGCGGCTCGGCTCGCAGCCCTAGCGATAGCCCGTAGGTCGCTGGAAAGGATCGGCCGGGCACGGCATTAACATCCGCGCTCCGATAGTGCGATCAGTAGCCGATTGCCGCGCAAGCGCACCGGTTGAGAGGAAGCCCATGTCGCAGTATCCGCCGCCAGGCCAATATCCACCGCCCGGTGACTATCCACGTCCTGAGCCGTATCAGCGGCAGCCCAACTACTGGCAGGAATCGCCCAAGCGGACGGGCCTGGCCATCACCACATTGGTGCTCGGCATCCTGGGCTTCCTGAGTTGCTGGACGCTGATCGGCGGCTACCTGTTCGGCCTGTTCGCACTGATCTTCGGCATCATCGCGTTGTTCAAGATCCGTTCCGGCAGCGCGGGCGGCACCGGTATGGCCGTCACCGGCCTCATCCTCGGCGTGCTCGCCCTGGTCGCGGCGATCGTGCTCAGCATTGTCGGCTGGAGCTTCTTCGTCGACTCCGGCGGTAAGGACTACCTGGACTGCGTGCAGAAGGCGGGCAACGATCAGACCAAGCTCAACGAATGCCGGGACAAGTGGCAGCACAGCATCGAGCAGAGCTTCAGCGTGACGCTCACTCCGCGCCCGAGCCCGTGAGGTGAGTGACCACCGACCGTTCGAGTTCGCGCCCGCCTTTGCTGGCACACGCCCTGGTCGCGGCGATGACATCGCACAGCTCCGGACGGTAGTCGTCCTCGGGTGACGCGATCCAGACCCGGTAGCCGCTGAGCTCGTCGGTCGGCGAGGGCAGCACGATCCGGCTGCCGGGCAATGCCACCGAGGCGCACACCCGGAACAGTTCCGGGAACAGCGTCATATCGAGATATGAGTTGTCGGTCGGACCGGTGAGGAAGGACCAGCGGCTGGAGCGCGGATGCGCGATGATCGGTCCGGTGCGCCCGCAGGCAGCCAGCAGGTGGGCGTGCACACGCTTGCCGAGTACGGCGGGCATGACGACCGCGCCGACCGCGCCGATCTCCAACAGGATGCGCCCGAGTGCGGGATCGACGACCCCGTAGAGTCCGTTGTCCTTGCGGTAGCGGCGACAGCGGGCCAAGGCTTCCTGGGCCGCCGCGAAGTCCTGGGCCGCTAGGTGGCTACCCGGTTCCATTCGCGACGTACTCATGACGGACCTCGCCTCGATTTTGAGTGGATCGACGTGAAAAGCAAAAAGTTGCCGCAGATCTCGACCATAGACCGGCACAACTGGGATGACAATAGTCACACGCCGGGAAATTCTCGGGCGTAAGATCATTAGCCATGGCACCCGTTTCCCCCACAGTTGCTCGTTGGGAACTGGTGCTGCGTCTGCGGGAATTGCGCGAACAGCGCGGCTTCGATTCGGCGACCTTCGCCAAGCGGGTCGGCTTCACTCCGGCCAATTGGTCGCACGTCGAGAAGGGGCGGCGAGTTCTCACCACCAACACCATCGGCCCGGTACTCGAACTGCTAGAGGTGGACGCCGAGGAGCGCGAGGAGTTGCTGGCCCTGCTCGAGGCGAGCAAACAGCGTGGCTGGTGGGCCAAATCGTCGGCCCTGATCGGGCCGGAACTGCAGCGGCTGTACGGCATGGAGTTCGGCGCGCACAGCATTCGCAGCTATGACAGTTTGGTGTTTCCCGGACTGCTACAGACCGAGGATTACGCTCGCGCACTCATCCGTGCGGACGTGATGATCCGTCCGGTACAGGTCGAGCAACTGGTAGCCATCCGGATGCGGCGCCAGGATCGGCTGCGCGGTAAGGGGGCGGTCGAGCTGACCGCGGTAATCGGCGAGGGCACCCTGCTGCAGCAGACCGGCGGTCCTGAAGTACTGCGCGGACAGTTGGAGTATCTGGCGAAGTTGATCGAGCAACTCGACAATATCGAGGTGCGGGTCATCCCGTTCGCTGCCAAGGCGGGGGCGGTGCTCGGCGGTTCCAGCTTCCATCTGATCGACTTCGCCGGCGAACAGCTGCCGACCTTCGCCTGGGCCGAGAGCGCGGTCTTCGGCGGAGCGGTCGACGACCCGGAACAGGTACGCGATTTGAGCTTCGCTTATGTTCGCGCGCTGGAGCAGTCGTTGACTCGTGACGAGTCATTGGCGCTGATCAGCCGCTATGCACGAGTGTAAAATCCTGCCCATGGCCACCACCGCTACCCTCCGGTCGGTTTTTACTGACTGGTTCACGTCGACTCGATCGAACAACGGCAATCAATGCGTCGAGGTCCGGTTCGATGGTGACGCGGTGCTCATCCGTGACAGCAAATACCGCCGCAACCCGGCCAACCGCCCCGCCGAAGAGCCCGTCATCACCGTTACCGCGAGCCTCTGGACCTCGTTCATCAACCTCCTCAACAGCGGGCGATCGCACAACGAGTTGATCGCGCACATGCACGCCGACGGCAGCGCCACCGTGCGCCACGGCGATATCACTCTGACCTACACCTCCGAAGAGTGGGATGCCTTCCTCGCCGGAGCGCGCGACGGCGAATTCGACCGCATCATTCTCCCCGCCTGACCGTTCCTCCCCGGCCGTCCGCGCGGCCGGGGCAAACCAGGGCGACGGCATTCTCGTCACCTCGGCATACTGGAGATCGTGACTTCCGATCTGAGCAGTCCCTCCGGTATCGATCTTTCCTACCTCGACCAGGCCGTTCGGGTGCAAGACGACCTGTTCGCCCATGTCAACGGCACTTGGCTGGATACCTATGAGATACCCGCGGACCGCGCGGTCGACGGTGCCTTCCGGGCGCTGTACGACCAGGCGGAACTGGATGTCCAGGCGATCATCCAGAACACTGCTGGCTCATCGGCCGAGCACGGCAGTGCTGCGCGCAAGATCGGTGATCTGTATTCGAGCTTCATGGACACCGAGACGGTGGCCTCGCTCGGACTCGCGCCCATCGCGGGTGAACTCACCGAGATCCGCGAGATCGCCGACCGCGGTGCCTTCGCCGCGCTGCTCGGCAGGTTGCAGCGCACCGGCGTCGGCGGCGCGCTCGGTGTGTATGTCGATACCGACGATAAGAACTCCAATCGGTATCTCGCGCACGCCACCCAGTCCGGGATCGGGCTGCCCGACGAGTCCTATTACCGGCAGGACGAATTCGCCGAGATCCGGGCCGAGTACATCGCGCATATCGGGCGGATGTTCGCCCTGGCCGCCGCCGAACCGCAGATCGCCGCGCTACTGCCCGACGATCTGGCGACGGTCGGGCAGCGGGTGTTCGAACTGGAGCGCAAACTCGCGGCCGGGCACTGGGATGTGGTGCGCCGTCGCGATGCCGAACTGAGCTACAACCTGACCACCTACGACACGCTGGTCGCGGAGAATCCGGAATTCGATTGGCATGCCTGGACTTCCGCGCTCGCCGAGGGGGTATCCGAGCCCGGTCCCGGGCTGTTCGCCGAAGTGGTTGTGCGCCAGCCGGATTACGTGCGCACCTTCGCACAGACCTGGGCCGCCGAATCGCTGGCCGACTGGCAGGCCTGGGCGATGTGGCGGCTGTTGCGTTCGCGCGCGGCCTATCTCACCGATCCCATTGTCGAGGAGAACTTCGACTTCTACGGCCGCACCCTCACCGGGGCGCAGGAGAACCGGGAACGCTGGAAGCGCGGTGTTTCGGTGGTGCAGGATCTGCTCGGCGAGGCGGTCGGGAAGCTGTATGTGGCCGAACACTTCCCGCCGGAGGCCAAGGCGCGGATGGTCGAGCTGGTCGCGAATCTGCAGGAGGCCTACCGTCGCAATATCGCCGATCTGGACTGGATGGGCCCCGAGACCAGGGCCGCGGCGCTGGCCAAACTGGAGAAGTTCACCCCCAAGATCGGCTACCCGGATAAGTGGCGCGACTATTCCGCCATCGTGATCGTGCCGACCGATCTGGTCGGCAACTATCGTCGCGGCTACGCCGCCGAACACGACCGCGATCTGAACAAGCTCGGCGGACCGGTCGACCGCGGCGAATGGTTCATGACCCCGCAGACGGTGAACGCCTACTACAACCCGGGCATGAACGAAATCGTCTTCCCCGCCGCCATTCTGCGGCCGCCGTTCTTCGATATGCACGCCGACGCCGCCGCCAACTACGGCGGTATCGGTGCGGTGATCGGGCACGAAATCGGGCACGGGTTCGACGATCAGGGCGCCAAGTACGATGGCGATGGCAATATGGTCGACTGGTGGACCGATGCCGACCGCGCCGAATTCGGCAAGCGCACAAAGGCTTTGATCGATCAGTACAGTGTGCTGTCGCCCAAGGCGCTGTCCGAAGACCACACCGTCAATGGTGAATTCACCATCGGCGAGAATATCGGCGACCTCGGTGGTCTCTCCATCGCCTTGGCTGCGTACCGGATCGCTCTCGAAGGCGCGGAGCCGCCGGTGATCGACAGTCTCACCGGTATGCAGCGCGTCTTCTACGGTTGGGCCCAGGTCTGGCGCACCAAGGCCCGCGATGAGGAGGCCATCCGCCGCCTGGCCACCGACCCCCACTCCCCGCCGGAGTTCCGCTGCAATGCGGTGGTTCGCAATATCGACAGCTTCCACGAGGCCTTCGATGTGCAGCCGGGCGACGAGCTGTATCTGGAGCCCGCGCAGCGCGTCAAGATCTGGTGAGCATCCGACTGCCAGGTCGCCGATCACGGCGGCCCGGCAGGCCGGGTTCAGCGCAGACGTTCCTCGGATTCGGCGTCGAAGAAGAAGATCTCGTCGAATTTGGGGCGCAGGCGTAGGCGATCACCGAGGGCCACTTGGAAGCGGCGGTCCACCCGGGCTACCACCTTGCCGGAGCGGCTGTTCCATTCATCGGTCACGCCGTGGCTGTAGATGAACGATTCCGCGCCGAGCTCTTCGAGGAGTTCGGCGGTCACGGCGAGGCTGTTGTCCACATCGGTGGTCGTTGCCCAGGATTCCGGACGGATGCCGACCACGACCCGTTCGCCGGTTGCACTGCGGGGCAGGGGAATTCGCAGCTCGCCGAGGACGGCGGCACCGTCGCGGACCGGGGCGTCGATCAGGTTCATACCGGGTGAGCCGATGAAGCCGGCGACGAAGGTGTTCACCGGGTTGTCGTAGAGCTCACGGGGTTTGGCGATCTGCTGGAGTTTGCCGTCGCGCAGCACCGCGACGCGATCACCCATTGTCATGGCCTCGACCTGGTCGTGGGTGACGTAGACGGTGGTGGTGCCGAGCCGCTTCTGCAGTGCGGCGATCTGGGAGCGGGTGCTCACCCGCAGTTTGGCGTCCAGGTTGGACAGCGGTTCGTCCATGCAGAAGACCTGGGGGCGGCGCACGATGGCGCGCCCCATCGCGACGCGCTGGCGCTGTCCGCCGGAGAGTTTCGCCGGTTTGCGGTCGAGCAGATGCTCGAGTTCGAGCATTTTCGCCGCCTCCTGGACGCGAACCACGGTGTCCGCCTTGTTCATTCCGGCATTGCGTAGCGCAAAGCCCATATTCTGCGCGACGGTCATATTCGGGTAGAGCGCATAGCTCTGGAACACCATCGCCACATCGCGGGCCCGCGGCGGCAGTCCGGTGACATCCTTGCCGCCGATCAGGATGCGGCCCGCCTCAACCGATTCCAGACCCGCCAACATCCGCAGGCTGGTCGACTTACCGCAGCCCGATGGGCCGACGAGGACGATGAATTCCCCGTCGGCGATATCGAGCTCCAGGTTGTCGACAGCAGGCGTCGGCGCACCGGGATACAGATGCGTCACCCCGTCGAAGTGCACTGTTGCCATGCTGTCGCTCCCTGTGTCGGATTCCTGGCGCGCCCGGGCCGGATGCGCGCCGCGGTTGGTCGGTACTTACTTGGGCAGCTTCGGCGTGATCTGCCGATCGATAATGGCCTGCAACTGGCTGGCCACATTGGCGAAAGCCGTTGCCGGATCGGCGTTCTGCAGACCGATCTGCTCCAGTCCGGTGCCGATGATCTGGTCACCGCCGGGCACGAATACCCGCGCGTAATCCTGCGATTTGGTCACCGCGAGCTGCTCGATGGCCACCTTCGAGTTCGGGTTCTTGGTGAGGAAGTCGACCTCGCTCGGATCGGACACCGCCGACTTGCGCACCGGCATATATCCGGTGCCCTGCGAGAAGTACGCGGTATTGGCCGCATTGGTGATGAACTCGATGAACTTCAGCGCATTCACCTTCCGCTGATCGGAGATGCGCGATGGAATCGCCAGGCCGGCACCGCCGGTGGTGACGCCCGGCCCGTTGGGGTGCGGCAGGAATGCGGTGCCGAACGCGAGTTTGCCCTCGGCGTTCTTCTGGATGCCCTTCAGATCGCCGGTGGAGGCGATGGTGGAGGCGATGACACCGGTGCCGAAGTCGACGGCGATCTGAGGTTTGATGCCCGCGTATTTCTTGGTGTGGATCATATCGCGCAGGAACTGGCCCGCCGCAATGGTTTTGGGATCGGTGAACTTCAGCGACCACTGATCGGAGTAGGCGCCACCGAAGGTCCAGTTCGGTCCCTGGAAGGTCCAGGCCAGGTAGTTCTTGGCATCACCCCAGCCGTGCGCGAGCTTGCCCTCGCCGACCACCGACTGGATCTTCGGGCCCCACTCGTCGAATTCTTGCCAGCTCTGCGGGCCGCGGTCGGGCAGACCGGCCTTCGCCCAAACATCCTTGTTGTAGTAGAACAGCGGTGTCGAGCGCGAATACGGCAGCGCGTAGTGCTTACCGTTGAACACATAGTCCGCGGCCAGCGAATCGACATAGTCGTCCAACTTCACCCCGGCATCGGCGAAGTGCCCGTCCAGCGGCTCGATGGTGCCGTTGAGCGCGTAGTTGAACCACCAGACATCCGAGAGCACAACGACATCGGGCAGCTTACCGCCGGACAGCGCCGCATTGAACTTCTGCGACACCTCCTCGTAGTTCTTGCCCGCGTCGACCAGATCGACCTTCAGGTCCGGATATTTCGCCTGGAACCGGTTGATCAGCTCGGTCTCGAGGTCCTTCGAGGTGCCAGGGTGATTCGACCAGAAGGTGATGGTGTTGTCGTCGCCGGACTGTTTGCCGCCACCGCCGCTGCCCGCGCACGCGGTCAGTGCGGTACCCGCGGCGAGCGCACCGGCCAGTCCGATGAATCCGCGCCGCGACAGTGCGGGGAACTGTGAAGTGGACACTGTTTCTCCTAGTTGGTTCAGTATCGCGTAGCGATTCCTCGACGGGTGGTGGCCGGGCGGCGGGTGGGCTTACCCCTTGACCGCACCCGAGGTGAGGCCCTTGATCATGTGGCGCTGCAGCAGCAGGAATACGACGAGAATCGGCAGCATGGTCAGCAGTGTGCCCGCCATCACCGGTCCCCAGTTGGTGACGCTCGGATTCTCGGTGTTCTGCAACAGGGTGAGGCCGACCGGCAGGGTGGCGACCCTGGTGTCATCCGCCATCAGGAACGGCCAGAGGTATTCGTTCCACTCGTTGACCAGCGTGACCACCGCGAAGGCCACCATGGTCGGTCCGGACATCGGCAGCACCACCCTGGTGAGGAGCCGCCACCAGTTGGCACCGTCCATCCGCGCCGCTTCGATCACCTCGGAGGGCAGCGAGAGGAAATGGTTGCGCATCAGGAAGGTGCCGAAGGCCACTCCGCAGAGCGGAACGATGATGCCCTGGAAGGTATTTCGCCAGCCCACCTGGGCGATCAGCGCGTAATTGGAGATCACCGTGATCTGGTTGGGCACCATCAGCGCCGCGATGATCACCAGGAACACCACGGTCTTGCCCGGAAAGCGCAGAAACACCAGGCCGTACGCGCTGAACACCCCGAGCACGAATTTCACCAGCGCGACGATCCCGGTGACGATCAGCGAATTGCGCAGGAATGTCCAGAACGGCAACGCAGTGGTGGCCTCCTCGTAGTTCTCCGGATGCCAGCTGTGCGGCCAGTACACCGCCGGCTGGGTGTAGATATCCGGACGCGCCTTGAACGAGGTGATGAAGATCCAGAACAGCGGAACGCCGACGATGATCAGCACACACACCATCGCGGCGTAGCCGAGCAGGGTGACCGCGCGCTGCCTGCGCCGATATGAAAGTGTCTCGATACGGTATTGATGCCGTCCTTCGCGGGTCGCTCCGTGGTTACGCAAGCTACCGCCTCCGCGCCCGTCGCTACGGCCGGTATTTTTCACTGCTCGCCCCGATCCATGATGCGCACCTGCACCAGCGTGATGACCAGCAGCACGAGGAACATGATGGTGGCCACCGTCGCGCCGTATCCGGCCCGGAAGTTGCGGAAGGACTCCTCGTAGACCTGGTAGACCATGGTCGTGGTGCCGGTGCCGAGCGGTCCGCCGCGCGTCATCACATTGATGATGTCGAAGACCTGCAGCGAGTTCAGCAGCACCGTGATGGACAGGAAGAATGTCGTCGGGCGCAATTGCGGCAATAGCACTTTGGTGAAGGTGGTCCAGCGGCTCGCGCCGTCCATTTCGGCCGCTTCCATCAGGTCGGCGCGGGTGCCCTGCAGTGCGGCCAGGTAGATGACGAAGGTGTAGCCGAGGTTCTTCCAGATATAGGTGACCGTCACCATGAACAGCGCCCAGTGCGGATCCTGGTAGAAGTCGGGCACCTTGTCGACGCCGATGCGGTGCAGCACATCCTGGACCAGCCCGAAGCTGGGATCGAAGATGAACTGGAACGCCACACCGATGGCCGCACCGGAGATGACGAACGGCGCGAAGATGGTCGAGCGAACCACATTGCGGCCGAACAGCTTACGGTCGAGCAACAGGGCGAGTGCCAGGCCGAGCACCATGCTGCCCAGCACCGCGGCCAGGGTGAACACCACTGTATTGGTGACGATCTGCCACGAATCGTCCCTGCCCCACCACTCTTTGTAGTTCGCGAACCCGATGTAGTTCACGAACGTATCGGAGATATTGAAGTCGGTGAACGAGAGCCGGATATTGTCGGCCAGCGGGCGGTAGACGAACAGCGTCAGCAGCGCCAGATTCGGCCCGAGCAACACCAGGAACAGCGCATAGTCCTGCCACGGCCGGTTACGCAGTCCACGCCCCCGCGGTTGTGGCAGCACTCGTTCCGGCCTGGTTCGCACCGCCGCGACTCTACGTCGCGCAGCAAACAGTCGGTTAATGCCGAGCGTCGACCCGCTGAACTTCTCGTGCGCTCCCCGAACCTGGTGCCGGTCGTGCGGTGGCGTGAGTGTTTCGTCGCGGGCCGACGGTGGTGTCGGCGGCTGGAATCTGGGCGTCCCCGGCGAGTTACCCATGTTCTCCCGAAATCAGTTGTAGCGTTGCGCCACTCGGGAGGTTATCCGGCAACTGGTCTGCCGTCCGGAAAATCCGGAACACCATCTGCTGAACAAAAAGAACTCAGCCCAGGCCGTTTGTGCCTGGGCTGAGTTGGGCTCGGGAGCTGTCCGGTCGGCGCTCAGTCGTTCCAGTCGCCGTAGCCGTCACGCGCATTCAGCGTGCCGCCATTGGTGTTCTGGACGATGACCGGATCGCCCTTCTTCGCGTTCTCGAAGAACCACTTGGCGTTCTCGGTGCTGACGTTCAGGCAGCCGTGGCTCGCATTCGAAACGCCTTGCTGCGCAACCGACCACGGCGCCGCGTGTACGAAGATGCCGCTATTGGAGATCCGGGTGGCGTACTCGACCTCGACCTTGTAGCCCTCGGGATCGGTGGTCGGCACACCGTAAGTGGACGAATCCATGGTCATCTTGCGCAGCTGTTCGCCGACGAAGTAGGTGCCGTTCGGGGTCTCGTGCTTGGTCTTGCCCATCGAGGTCGGCATGGTCATGATCTCCTCGCCATTGCGAGTGATCGTCATGGTGTGGGTGGTGTCGTCGGAGGTGGTGATGAAGGCGTCGCCGATCCGGTAGGCGGTACGGGTGCCGCCCGCCTCGACGGTCACATCGGTATTGGCGGGCCAGAACTCGTACGGCCGCCAGCGCACCTGCTTGTCGCTGAACCAGTAGAAGTGCCCGGGCGCCGGATTCGAGGAGGTGATCTTGATGGCCTGCTCGGCGGTGGCGTGATCGGTCACCGGATCCTTGAAGTTGATGATGACCGGCTGCGCGACGCCGACGGTCTCGCCGTCGCCGGGGCTGATGCTCGGCGGCGCGAAATTCGCCTGGACGCCGGGATCGGTGGCTGGCGAGGTCGAGCCCGAGCCGAAGCCGAGCGGATCGGCCTGTGCGGGCGCGACGGCGGTGACACCGATGGTGGCGATGGCCGCCGACAATAGGACGCCCTGCCGGAGTCGGCGGGCTAGCGCTCCGCGACGAGGAGCAGTCGACGTCCCGGTGTTCAAAGCGGCATGCATAGGTTTCTCGTCCAATCCATCTCTCGTCGACGCCGGTGACGCAGCGAGATCTCTCATAGGTGTGGCGCTCGCACGGTGGTTCCACAAAGATCGACGTGGAATCCGCCTCGCATATGCCCACGGAAAAACGGCGCGGGGAACATAGGGCACCCCACGGGTATTTATGACGCAACCCGCCCCTGACTTCCTTCCTACCGTCCCAGGGCGGTCCGAAGCCAGTGGCGTTTCGGATTAATACGATATGCACATCAATGTGGCATACGACACATATGTCGTTGTGGGTCACCATCTTTCGCGATAAGTGCCGGTCACGGCGGTAAATCTCGATGTATTCGAAGGGTGGACCGCTGCCATTCTCGCGGGAATTGTCAAACCTCTTCGTGACATAAATCACGCATTTTCGCGCCGCGGTATCCGATAATGGCGTTCCCAGCGCCCCACGTGGTTACACACACCGCCTCCTCCCGGCCCGTCGCTCACGCCACGACTTCGAACGGAATCGACCGATGTGGACCTGTCGCGATGTTGTGTGGCACCGATAGCGGCGCGCGGCCCCGTGCATACCGCGGCGTGAGCCGCAGCCGCACCCGGCCCAGCACGGTGGCGAGCACGATCCGCAGTTCGTAGTCGGCCAGCGACGCCCCGACACACCGTCGATGGCCGCCGCCGAACGGTGCGAATTCGAACGGCCGGTACTTGCGGTCGAGGAATCGCTCCGGCCGGAACTGCTCCGGATCCGACCACACCGCGGGATCGGAGTGCAGCAGCGGTACCGCCACGCCCATCGTCTCGCCCGCCGCGAGTGCGACTCCACGCAGTGCGAACGGCGCAGTCAGCCTGCGCAGGACGATCGGCACCGCGGGATGCAGCCGCAGCGTCTCCTGACAGACCGCGTCCAGATACGGCAGACCGGCCAGTTCGAGCGGGGTGGCATCGGGACCCGCCGCCCGCAGCTCGGCGCGCAGGCGATCCAGCGCCGCGGGTTCGCGATGCACATGGAACAGCGCCCACACCAGGGTCGTCGCGGTGGTCTCGTGCCCGGCGACCAGCAGGGTGCGCAATTGTTCGCACAGCTCGGCATCGGAGATCGCGGTGCCGTCGGCATAGCTGGTCGTGAGCAACATATCGAGAATGTCCGTGCGCACCGCGCGGCCGTCGGCCACCGCACGTCGGCATGCGATATCGGTCAGGATCAGCTCGTCGAGTCGCTCGCGCGCCGCGCGGAACCGGTCCCACGGCGCATGGCCGAACACCCCGTGGCGCAGGGCAGGCACCAGCATCAGCGGTCCGGAGAAGGCGGTGAGGAATTCCGCGACTGCGGCGGTGTATTCGGCGCGCCGCTGCTGGCTGTCCACTCCGAATACCGCCTCCAGAATGACCCGCAGTGTGATCGCCCTGGCCGCCGCGCGCGAGTCGATGCGGCTGCCCGGGCGCCAGGCGGGGCGGGATTCGCCTGTGCTGCCGGACATTTCGGCCATGACAGAGTCGCGGATGAGCTCGCCGTAGGCCCGGATCCGGGCGCTGTGGAACGCGGGCACAAGCAATGCCCGGTCGCGTCGGTGCCGTTCACCGGCGGCCAGAATCAACGAGGCGGCGCCGACGAGTGGTTCGATCGGATTCGGCCGCGGCGGTTCCAGCAGTTCGATCGGCGCGCGAAAGATTTCCCGGGCGCCGATCGCGGTGCCGGTGAACAGCACGGCGCCGAAGCCGGGAAACCGGACATAGAACGGATCCCCCTCGTGGCCACGCCGCCACCGGAAGTACCGCTCGAAATCGATGCCAGCGGCCAGCGCGTGCGCGAGCACCATCCGGGGTGCGCGCGGCGTCGAATACGCGCCGTCCAGCGCCGTTTCGGGTGGTGCGTCCGCCTGCTCCATATCTATAGCTACGAATTCACCGCTCGCCGGGTTCGACCGCCCGCTCCGATTTCGCTCTGCGCGCGATGTTGCTGGTAATGGCGGCCAGGCGCGCGAGGCGGGCATCCCCGAGCGCGGTCACCGCATTGCCGAGGCGATTGGTGACGAAGGCGATCGACATGCCGAGATCCGGATCGGCATAGGCACCCGAACCGCCGAGACCGTAGTGGCCGAAGGCATTTCGCGGCTGCTGCTTGGACATCACCACCGGTCGGTGATAGCCGAGGGTGAATTTCAGCGGCAGCCCCAGCACATAGTCGCGGCTGTCGGCCCGCTGGGTCTGGTTGACGAGCTCGATCGTCTCCGGTTTCAGAAATTGCACCGCGCCGATGCCGGGTCCGCCGCGTCCCGGGGCAAGCGCCTCGACCCGGCCACCATTGGCAAGCGCCCCATACATCCTCGCCAGTGCGCGCGCCGAGAAGACGCCGTTCCAGCCCGGCATCACTGCATCGTGCACGCGCGGATCGCGGACCAATTCGTCGAAATTCTCCGGCATACCCGCCTCGGCGAGCCCGCGCACCGGCCGCACCCAGGACAGCACCGATGACGCGGTATTCCAACGGATTCCGGGCGGGCTCAGATGCGGAAAGATCTTGGCGATCCGGTAGCGCTCGGATGCCGGTACCTGGAACCAGAATTCGTCATAGCCGAGTGGCTCTGCGATCTCGCGCCGCACCAGATCGGTGAACCGATCGCCGGTAGCGCGCTGCACGATCTCGGCCACCAGCCAGCCGAAGGTGATGGCGTGATAGCCGGAGGTGCGGATCCGCCGCGGATCGGCCGGGCTCTCGGCCAGTGCCGCGACGACGGCGTCGTAGTCGAGGATGCCCTCGCGGCCGGGGACCAGGCCGCGGACCCGATGCAGTCCGGCGCGGTGCGAGAGCACATCGCGCACGGTGATGTCTTCCTTGCCGTGCGCGCTGAACTCCGGCCAATACGTCGCGACCGGGGTGTCGTAGTCGATCAGCCCCCGCTCGGCCAGCCGGTGCACCACGGTGGTCGCGACGCCCTTGCCGGTGGAGAAGGTGAGTGCCACATTGTCGCCGTTCCAGCGGCGATCCTTGGCCGCCCAGCCCGCCCAGATATCGACGACGGGCCGACCGTCGAGATAGATGGCGAGTGCGCCGCCGCCGCGCGTCGGCTGGGTGAACATGCCGAAGAAATGGTCGGCGAGCCGGACGAACCTCGGGTCGACGAGCATTTCCCGCGGCGCGGCTGGTCGCCGGTCAGGTGCCGGGATGGCAGAAACCACGGTCGCACCTCCTGCTGGTCAGCGGGACCGAAATATCAGCCTAGCTCGGATCTCGGGGTTTGCCAGCGCCCGAAAGGCGTGGTCAGACACGTCCTACCGGTCGCCGAATTCCAGGCGAAGGCCGCCGTGCCGAGGCACACCACCGAACTGTCGGCGGTCGCGACCTGAGCGCGCGAGCCCTCGAAGGCGATCGATATCGCGAACAGCGGTATGGCCGCCTGTGCTCTGCCGATCTCGGAATCGGTTGCCGGAGCGGTGATCGTGGTCAGTGCAACCGCATCCGGGCCGTAGCCGAAGGCGATCGGGATGCCGCCGACCCCGTCGCTGGCGCCGACCCCGCCCGCCGCGCCGACACCGAGTGCCGCCGCGCCGGAGGCGGCGTGCGCGTAGCCGACCCCGTCATATCCGGCCGACAGCGCCCGGCCGGAGGCTTCCGCCGCGGCCCGGCAAGCGGTGTTTCCGTCGATTACGGTCACATCCGTGCCGGTGTCGGATGCGCAATACACATCGGTTGCTGATGCCACCGCGGGCAGTATGAGCGAGGTGCCGACCGCGGCGGTGGTGTAGGCGATTGCGCTGATCAGCTTCACGGACGGTCTCCTTTCACACCGGAACCCCAACCATACCCAGATCGGTTGCTGGACCGCTGATTCCGCTGGTACGCCGTCCCGCCGGGGCGATCGAGCAGGTATCTCGGCGCGCACTGTGCCGCTGCGGCGTCGAAGCTGTCGACTCGACGCATGCGCGGTCGGTGGTGTAAGCATGGCGTGGTTATCTCACGCATTGCTAGATCAACTTCGGATTCCCACGGGGGTATGAGTTCGGAGCGTTACAGCCGGGAGGACTGTACGTGTCTCGTCAACTGATCTCGGGTCGCCTCGCGATGGCGGCCGTCGCCGCGGTTGCGGTGGTCGCCGCGCTCTCGCTCGCGGGCTGCGGCAATAAAATCAGCGGCACCGCCCAGCCAGCGATAGGGAACGGGACCATTGATGCGGTCTCGTCCACCAATACTCCGAAAACCTCACCGGCCAGGCCCACTTCGGGTCGGCCGACGACCACCGCCCGCCCGTCCTCGGGCAAGCCGACCGCGACCACCTCGGCGACCAAGGGCGGTAGCACCGACTTCCAGGCCAATGTCGGTGATTGCGTAACTCTCGGCGGTACGACCGATAACGCCACCATCGCCAAGGCGTCCTGCGGCAGCCGGTCGTCGAACTACAAGGTGATCGGCAAGGCGACGACCAGTTCGCAGTGCGTGGCCGACCGCGACTCCGCCTACTTCGAAACCCTCAACGGCACGCAGCAGGGCGCGATCTGCCTGGATATCGACTGGGTTGTCGGCGGCTGCATGGATATCAGCGGTGAGGACCCCAAGCGCATCGACTGCACCGAACGCGCCAGCCAGGGTGTCAAGGTGACCAATATTCAGCAGGGTGCCGACGATGCGAGCGTCTGCGGCAGCAGCAGTGGGTTCGAGTACCCGACGCGGCACTTCGTGGTCTGCGTCCAGAATCTCTGACCTGACCGAAAACCGGCCCGCGAAGGTTACGTTGGGCCGGTGAGTACGCAAGAACTACCCCGGCTGAGTTCGGCCACCGGCCGCTGGATTCTGTTGGCCACCATCCTCGGTTCCTCGGTGGCGTCGCTGGACGCCACCGTCGTCAATATCGCGCTGCCCCGCATCGGTGCAGCTCTCAATACCGATGTCGCCGGATTGCAGTGGACCCTCAATGGCTACACGCTGACGCTGGCCTCGTTCATCCTGCTCGGTGGTTCGCTCGGCGACCATCTCGGTCGCCGCAAGGTCTTCGTCTGGGGTGTCATCGGTTTCGCGCTTGCCTCGGTGCTCTGCGGTGTCGCGGTGAATATCGAGATGCTGGTGGGCGCGCGAATTCTGCAGGGGGTGGCGGGTGCCCTGCTCACACCGGGCAGCCTGGCCCTGATCTCATCGTCCATCGATCAGCGCGATCAGGGTGCGGCGATCGGTCTGTGGTCCGGCTTCGGCGGTGTCGCCGGCGCGCTCGGGCCGTTCCTCGGCGGCTGGTTGATCGAACTGGCGGGCTGGCAGTCCATCTTCTTCATCAACGTGCCGCTCGCGCTGGTCGTCGTGCTCGTCACGCTGAAGCACGTGCCGGAGAGTCACGACCCGAATGCCGCTGTGCGACTGGATATTCCGGGTGCGGTGCTGGTGGCACTGGCCTTGGGCGCGTTGACCTTCGGTCTGATCGATAAGATGCCGCTGCTGGTGGTCGTCGGTCTGCTGCTGCTCGCCGTCTTCGTGGTGATCGAAATGCGCAGCGATCATCCGCTGGTACCGCCGGCACTGTTCGCCTCCCGGATCTTCACGGCGGCCAACTTCGTCACCCTCGCGGTCTACGCCGCACTCGGCGGGGTCTTCTTCCTACTCATCCTGCAATTGCAGCTGGTGGCGGGGTATTCGCCGCTGATGTCGGGGATGGCGACGGTTCCGGTGACACTGATCATGCTGGTGCTCTCCGCGCCTGCGGGCCGCTGGGCGCAGGTGCACGGTGCGCGCATTCCGATGACGGCCGGTCCGCTGCTCGCCGCAGCCGGGCTGGTGCTCCTGCTGCGCATCGGGCCCGACACCACCTATCTGACCGATGTCCTGCCCGGTGTGCTCGTCTTCGGGCTCGGTCTGTCGGTGCTGGTCGCCCCGCTCACCGGCGCCGTACTCGGCGCGGTGCCGTCGAGCGAGGCGGGTATCGCGTCCGGGGTGAACAATGCCGTCGCCAGGACGGCCCAGCTGCTCGCCGTCGCCGCACTGCCCGGACTCGCCGGAATCTCCGGATCCCTCAGCGATCCGGTCGAATTCGACCGGGGCTTCGGTGTCGCGATGTGGATCTGTGTCGGCCTGCTGGTGACCGGGTCACTGCTCGCCGCCGTATTGCTGCGGGCGCCGCGGCACACACCGACGCTGGACAATGTCGACTGCATGCCGCAGTGCGGGGTGGCGGGCCCGGCGCTGGCCCCACTCCACAAAACAGAGTGAGCGGGTCGTTCGACCCGCTCACTCGGCGTTTCACTGATCCGGCAGTCGGCTAGATCGGATTGAAGCCAGCCCCGATGCTGCCGCGGGCATTGATATCACCCATGATCGAGCTCATATTGGTGCCGACCTCGGGGCCGAAGCAGGCGATGGCGAGATAGGCGTTCACCATGCCGACCAGGGTGGTGCCGACGACGACCGGCGCGCCGGAATCACCCTCCACCACGCACATCTGCGCCCAGGTCTCCATATTCGTGCCGAAGAGATCGCCGTAGGCGAGGCCGCAGGTGTTGCCGGTGGTACGGCCTTCCTTGCAGACGATCATCGGGAACTGGGCCGGGCCACCGATCCCGGTGATGGTGACGTTGCCGATCCGGTTGACCGGGACGATCTTGGCCGGATCGAACTGGATGATGGCGTAGTCGAGATCGTGGTTGGAGTAGACGAACTTGCCGATCACGCCAGCGCCACGGTCGGCCTCGGCCCATACCTGAGCGCCCGGGTCGCCGCAGTGTCCGGCGGTCAATCCGACCAACCGGCCCCCGCCGTCGTAACCGACCGTCGTGACAGTGCATTCGAACTGATTATCGATGATGATTCCCGACCCACCGCCGACAACGGTGGGTCCCGGCGCGGCATGCGCGGCCCCTGACCCCGTTGCGACCAGCGCCGCACCGAGAGCTACGGCGAAGGCGGCATTGGCCACCTTGGCGAGTTTGCTGAACATGTCCCTCCAGACGTCGGAAGTCCGCACGATATCAATCTGTCGCACCCATCGTGTCAGTATTCGGTTCCGGGCGCGTGTCGTATCCGTCGCGATCTGCTCGCGAGTCGCTCGAGAGGGTCCCTGGCGATCGCTCGCGGGTCGCTCGAATGGATCTGCTCTTCGATGTCGATCGCGTCGGCGAGGCCTCACTTTTCGACATTTCGGATGCAGCGTCTCATTCTGCACAATAGCGAATCTCTATAACAGTGTGCATCAGAAAGCGCGCAATGGTGTTTCAGTTCTGTCGAACGGTGATTGCGCGAGCTATTCCAATCGGGACTTATTTTACATGAATATCGTCCGCGCAAATAGTCGAACATGTCATATGCGGGGCATATAGGACCTGGTCAAACTGTAACTTGTTCCAGAAGTATCACGGTTAACTTTGGGACCTGTCCCAAGCTTCGAGCCGCTGCTCATAGCGTTTCTCCAACAGTGACTCCGATCTATGACTGCAATCACACGAGGATGGTGTGTTCTGCACTACTCCGTAGTAAGGTGCGTCAAGCAAACAAGTCGTCGGGGTTTGGTTACCGGCGTCGAGAGGGGTTAGCCAGTGCAGTCGACCACGAGTCCACCAGCACGGTCACGGATGAGTGATGCGGTCGATTGGACGAAGGCCTACTGGGAAGACCATCCGAAGCGCTCATTGGAGACCTTCGGTAGACAGATCACGATGGGGTTCGCGGCAGTCGCGGAGTTGTTCATCGCGATATTCCGCCGCCGCTTTCCTTATCGTGAGTTCATCCGTCAGTGCGCCTTCATGTCGAGTGTCGCCGCGGCGCCGACGCTACTGGTCGCGATCCCCATCGGCGTAATCGTTTCCATCCAGGTCGGCGCGGTCGCCAGCCAGGTCGGGGCTACCTCGTTCATCGGTGCCGCGAACGGCCTCGGCATCATCCAGCAGGGCGCGCCGCTGGTCACCTCGCTGATGATCGCGGGCGCGGTCGGTTCGGCGATCACCGCCGATCTCGGTTCCCGCACCATCCGCGAGGAGATCGACGCGATGCGGGTAATGGGCGTGGATCCGCTGCGCCGCTTGGTCGCGCCCCGGCTCGGCGCGGCCATGCTGGTCAGTGTGCTGCTCTGCGGCTTTGTCGTTTTTGTCGGATTCTTGACCGGTTACATTTTCAATATTTTCGCGCAGAACGGCACCCCGGGTTCCTATGTCGGCACCTTCTCCTCGTTCGCCGTCACCATCGATCTTCTTGTCGCACTGGTGAAATCGTTGATCTTCGGGTTGCTCGCCGCGATCATCGCCTGCGATACCGGACTCAATACCCGTGGCGGTCCCGGTGGTGTCGCCAACTCGGTGAACTCGGCGGTCGTCAGTTCCGCGATCATGTTGTTCGGCGTGAACTTGATCATCACCCAGATCTACAACGTTCTTCTCCCCCCACAGGTGGTCTGAGCCGGTGTCTTCAACCTATATACCGCCGCTGCTGCGGCCACTTCAGCAAATAAAGAAGTCCGCGCAGGCTCCGGTCGATATGGTTGCGCGCCTGGGCCACCAGGTGTTCTTCTTCCTGCGGTCGGTCGGTTCGATCCCGTTGGCGCTGCGGCACTATCCGAAGGAAGTCTGGCGGCTGCTTTCGGATGTCACCTGGGGCAACGGCAGCCTGGTCGTCGGTGGCGGCACCATCGGCGTCATTCTCATCCTCAGCGCGTTCGGCGGGATGACGGTCGGCATCCAGGGCTATACCTCACTGAACCTGCTCGGCCTCAGCCCGATCACCGGCGCCATCTCGGCATTCGCGACCACCAGGGAATTGGGGCCGCTGCTCGCGGCGCTGGCCTTCGCGGCACAGGCCGGATGCCGATTCACCGCCCAGCTCGGTGCCATGCGGATCTCCGAGGAGATCGACGCGCTCGAGTCGATCGCGATCCGGCCGCTGCCCTATCTGGTCAGCACCCGGATGTTCGCGGCGATGGTCGCCATCGTCCCGCTCTACTGCCTCGGCCTGGCCATGGCCTACATCTCGTGCTCGCTCACGGTGCAGCTCATCGGCAACACCTCCAGCGGTACCTACGCGCACTACTTCTATCAGTTCCTGATTCCAGGAGACGTCCTCTACTCACTGCTCAAGGCGATGGTGTTCGTCGCGATCACCACCTTCATCCAGTGCTACTACGGATTCTTCGCCTCGGGCGGTCCGGAGGGTGTGGGTGTCGCGGCCGGTCGAGCCATCAAAATGTGCATCATTGTCGTGGTATTCGCTGACCTGTTCATGACATTGGCGATCTGGGGCGTCAATCCCGGCATCCGGATCTCGGGGTAGGACGAGATGATCATCGATCCCAGTGGGCGCGGGCCCACCATGCGGCAGCTGCTGATCGCGGGCGTCTGCGGACTCGTTGTCTTCGCGCTGATCCTCGGCTTCCTGATGGCCAGGTACCGCGGCTATTTCGTGCCCAAGGTGCATGTGGTCGCCGATCTGCGAACCACCGGCGACGGGCTGCCCAGCGAGGCGGATGTGAAGTTCCGCGGCGTGCTGGTCGGCGCGGTCAAGGAGGTCGAGGTCGCCAACAAGGGCGAGCTGCAGAAGGTGCAGATCGACCTGAAGCCGGAGTTCGCGGGCGACATTCCGTCGAATGTGACCGCGCGGGTGGTGCCGAGCAACCTGTTCGCCGTCACCTCGGTGGAACTGGTCTTCAACGGTCCCGCGGACCAGTACCTGCACGAAGGATCGGTTATCCCGGAGGATCAGAGCCAGGGCACCATCGCGCTGCAGGACACCCTCACCACCGTCCGGAGCATCCTCGCCAAGCTCGACCCGGTGCAGTTCGGCCGGGTGCTCGGCACGCTCTCGCAGGCATTGGACGGCAGCGGCCGGATGCCGGGCTCCACCATCGAGCGGTTGGACAAGTGGCTGACCTCGGTGGACGAATCCATTCCGAATCTCGGTGTGCTGCTCGATGATTTCTCGGCCTCGTTCCGCGCGCTCAACCAGTCCGCGCCCGAACTGCTCGATGTGCTGGGCAGTTCGGTGAAGACCGCACAGACCATTGCGGATCACCGCGCCGCCCTGGTCGCCTTGATCAGTGGCACGGCGGGCACCGTGGATACGGTCAACGGCCTGTTCGCCCGCAACGGTGATATCGGCAAGCAGGTCACCGCGGGCACCAGCGATATGTTCGGCGCGCTCGCCGCGGATGCGAACTCGATCCCGGAAACCATCGCCTCGCTGAACAACTCGCTGCGCAAGCTGAGTACGACCTTCCACTGGGGTCCGCAGCGGCAGATGGTCTGGAACGCGGGCGTCACGCTCACCCCGTACCGCCCATACGAACAGGCGGACTGCCCGCGCTACGGCGACCTGCCCGGTCCGAGCTGCGCCACTGCACCTGCGGTCTCCGATCCCGGATATCTGCCACAGTCGATGATGCCGCGTTCGCTGGAAACGGCGCAGGGCCTGGCGAAACTGCCACTGCCCGCTGGCTTCCCGGAGATCCCGGGTCTGACCTCGCCGGGTGATCCGCTCGCGCCGACGGCCGAGCCGATGCCGGTCAGCCCGTTCGCCGGTACCCCGCTGGAGGGTCTGTTCCCGAATCTGGTGCAGCCAGCACCGGGGGCGCAGCCCTCCGCCGGTCAGCCCGCGGCTCCGGCCACGCCCGCGCAACCGGCAAGTGCGCCGGTGACCGCCGGTCCGATTTCCTACCAAGGGGATGCCGCGATCGTGGCGCTGCTCGGTCGTCGGCCGACAGCGGCCGAATATCTGCTGCTGAGCTCGGCAATGCGCGGCGGCACCCTGCAGGTCGGCGAAAGCGGTACTGCCAAATGAGCATTCGTAAACCACTGATCGGCTTCGGCCTCTTCGCGATCGTCTCGATCCTGGTCACCGTCGTCGTCTGGAATACGCTGGCGCGGGTCGTGGAGGGTGATACCAACACCTACACCGCGACCTTCAGCGATGTGCTCGGCCTGCGCGAGGGCGATGATGTCCGGATGGCTGGCGTGCGGGTCGGCAAGGTCGAGAAGATCGAGCTCACCCGCGATTCCAAGACCAAGAAGTCCGTCGCCAATGTGACGTTCATCGTGCAGCGCAACCAGACGGTGTACGACGACACCAAGGCACTGGTGCGCTACCAGAACCTGATCGGCCAGCGCTATATCGCGCTGTCGCCCGGCAAGGCGGCGAGCCCGGCGGCCTTGAAGAACAAGGCCACCATTCCGCTGGAGCGCACCGAACCGTCGTTCGACGTGTCCGGACTGCTCAACGGATTCCAGCCGCTGTTCCAGGTGTTGCAGCCCGAACAGGTGAACCGGCTCTCGGAAACCTTCATCCAGGCATTGCAGGGCGACGGTGTTTCGTTGAGCGCGTTCATCACTCAGGCTGCGACCCTGGCCACGGATTTCCAGCGCAGGGACGCGATTCTCAGCGATGTGATCACCAACCTCAGCGGCGTCATGTCCGGGTTGGCCAAGCGAGGTGATGAATTGGAGACCCTGGTTACCCAGACCCGGGCACTGATCGGCGGCCTGTACGACCAGGGCCAGTCGCTGCAATCGTCCACGGTGCAGATCGCGGATGCGACCAGTGGCCTGGTCGACATGTTGGCCAAGATCAAGCCGAAGCTGGCGACCGCACAGGATTCGACGAGTGCGGCGCTGACGCTGTTGATCGCCAACGGCGCGAAGCTGGATCAGGCCGCGATCGACCTGCCCTCGGTGCTGGCCGACCTCGGCAGGTTCACCCAGGACGGCGCCTACGCCAACGCGTACTTCTGCAAACTGGATGTCTCGCTGTACGGCATCCTGCTCCCCCGCGGCCTGCTCACCCAGATCGGCGGCAACGGACAGTCGGCGGTGTGCCGCCCATGATGACCAAGATCAAGGACAGGTTCAACAGCAACCGGTACTTCTGGTTGGGTGTCATCGGCGCCGTCGTCATCATCGCCCTGCTGATCGGCTCGAGCGTGTACAAGCTGATCGGCGTCGGTGAGCAGACGGTCAAGGCCGAGTTCGCGCAGACCGCCGGGGTCAAGGTCGGTGACAAGGTCAATGTGGCCGGTGTCCCGAGCGGCCATGTGGCCGGTGCGAAGCTCGAGAACGGGCATATCCTGCTCACCCTCAGCGTGAACAACGACGTCGAGCTCGGGCCCGATGCCAAGGCCTCGATCAAGATGGCGACGCTGCTCGGCGCGCGCTACGTCGATCTCGACCCGGGTGACGGATCGGGACTGAAGGGCAGCCGAATTCCGTTGTCCAACACCTCGGTTCCGTACAACCTGGCCGATGTGGTCGAGTACGGCACCCCGAAGTTCGAGGCGCTCGACACCAAGCAGCTGGCCACCTCGCTCGACCTGATCAACAAGCAGATGGGCGATTCGCCCGCGCTGACGGCGCAGGCGCTGGACAGCGTCGGCGCGCTGGCGAAGGTGCTGGATTCACGCAAGGCGGAGGTCGACAGCCTGCTCAAGGATCTCGACCGGGTTACCAGGATTCTCGGCGACAACCGCAACAGTGTGCTGTTGGTGATCACCCAGGGCGAGGCCATCGCCAACCGGGTGATGGAACGCCAGAACCTGCTGCGGCAGCTGCTCGACAATGTATCGACGCTGAGCCGTCAGTTGCAGGCGATCGGCGCGGCCAATAACAACCAGCTCGGTCCGACCATCGCGCAGTTGAACACCATGGCCGAGGGTCTGCAGAAGAATAAGGACAACCTCGACCGGCTGCTGCAGATCATGCCGGTGTCGGTGCGCTACTTCAACAATGCATTGGGCAACGGTCCATACGGTGAGGTCGGCACGCCGTGGGTCTTCCCCGACAACTGGTTGTGCTTCGCCCACATGATCGAGGGGTGCCAGGGATGAAACTGACGCGAATCAACCTGCGGCGGCCCAAACTTCGGCATTTGGCCAAACCGTTGATGATCAGTGCCGCGGCCTTGGCAGTCGGCAGTTGCTCGCTGGTGCCGAGTTCGGTGAACAGCGCACTGGGCAACACGATGACGATCACCGCGGACTTCGAGAACATCGCGGGCGTATTCGAGGGCAACCCGGTCACTGTGCTCGGATTGCAGGTCGGCAAGGTCGACAAGATCATTCCCAAGGGCACCCTGGTCGAGGTGCACATGACGATCGATAAGGACGTCAAGATCCCGAAAGACGCGATGGCCGCGATCGTTTCGCCGTCCATCGTGACCGACCGGCACGTCGAACTCACCCCGGTCTACACCCAGGGCGCGACCATGTCCGACGGCACGCATCTGCCGAAGGCGAAGACCAAGACGCCGGTCGAGCTGGACACCATGCTCAAGACCATCGATCAGTTCGCCGCGGCGCTCGAGCCGAAACCGGGCACCGAGGGTATCGGCCCGCTCTCCGGCCGGGTGCTCTACCCGATGCTGAACGGCAATGGCGAGAAGATGCGCGACACCCTCAATGCGCTCTCCGGTGCGTTGAAGGTCGGTGTCGACAATAAGGACGCGGTCGCCAATATCATCGTCAAGCTGAACGAGCTGACCACGATGCTTGCTGAAAACGACCAGTCCGTACGCGATTTCAGCAATCGGGTGACGCAGATGACCGGGCTGCTGGCCGATCAGGCCCCCGGGCTGCAGGCCACGCTGCAACAGCTCAACGACTTCCTGTCCAATACGAGTTCGGTATTCGTGCAGTACCAGGATCAGCTGGGGAGTTCACTCGCCGGTCTGACCGCGGTGACAGATCAGTTGCGCGCCAACGCCCGCGGTATCACCGAGGTCGCCGACTTGACGCCGCTGCTGATGCAGAACCTGGACCGGTCGATGAACCGGGAGCTGGGCTACGTCCGGCTGCACGGCAACCTGCCGACCTTCCTCAACGGCGAACTGCTGAGCGTGTTCTGTGAACGGATTCAGATGCGCTCGGATGGCTGCCGGACCGGCAAGATCGAGGACCTTGGCCCTGACCTGGGGATTACGGCGGCACTGCTGGGGATGACCAAATGAACGCACGGTTCACATGCAAAGCCCGCCGCGCGCTGATCGCACTGGCCGCGGCATCCGGGGTGGTCGTCACCTCCGGATGTGGTCTCACGGTGGAGAATCTGCCGCTGCCCAAACCGGGCATGGCCGGTGAAACCTACACCATACAAGCGAAATTCGAGAACGCGCTGAACCTGCCGGATCAGGCGAAGGTGAAGATCGGTGGCTCCGATGTCGGTGTGGTCTCCAATATCAAGACCAAGAACTTCGAGGCCATTGTCGATCTGAAGATCAGCAAGGATATCGAATTGCCGGTCGGCAGTACGGCGGAACTGCGCCAGGCCACCCCGCTCGGCGATGTGTTCGTCGCGGTGTCCAAGGCCAAGGCGGAGCCGGGTACGCCGATGCTGCACGACGGCGACGTCCTCGGCCGGGACAAGACCTCGGCGGGCGCCACCGTCGAGGAACTGTTGATCTCGGTCTCACTGCTGTTCAACGGCGGCGGCGTGGCCGCGCTGACCAAGCTGACCTCGGAGTTGGATTCCATCGTCGGCGGTCGCGGTGATCAGATGGCGCATTTGATCACCGAAATGACCGGCGTGGTAGGCAGTTTGAACGACAACAGCGCGCGCGTGGACAGCGTGCTCGCCCAGTTCAGCTCGTTGGCCAACACCATCGAGGGCAGACATGCGGAATTGGGTCAGGTCGCCGATACGCTGCCGCAGATGATCGGCGCCATCGCGGAGAACAACCGCGCCATCGGCGATCTGCTGCAGAAGATTTCGGTGACCAGTGCGGCGCTCGGTGACTATGCCAACACCTCCAGCGATAAACTGGGCGACCTACTCGACAATGTGCACAAGCTGATGAACGCACTGTCGCAGACCGAGCAGAACTTCGGTCCTGCCTTGGATGCGCTGCATGATATCCGCGGCGGGGTCGACGCGTCCTTCCGCGGTAACAGCCTCGCGGTCTACGCCACCATCACCAATCTCCACAACCTCAGCTTGTTGTCGGATCCGGGGCAGGGCAAGTTCTTCGATGGCCGCGATCTCAGCGACTTCGCGGGCAGCCTGATCACCGTCCTGCAGGCGATTCAAGGACGACTGCAGGGGGGTCACCGATGAGTTGGCTCGGCAAATTGATGCAGCGCAAGATGCTGTTGTCCACCGTCGGCCTGGTGCTGGTGTTCATCGTCGGGGCCAGCTATCTGCTGGTGAGCGTCATGCGGGTGAATCCGCTGAAGTCGACCTATGCCGTGACAGTCAACCTGGACCGTTCCGGTGGTCTGCAGCCGGGCAACGATGTGACCTTGCGTGGCTATCGCATCGGCAAGGTGACCTCGATCGAGTTGGTCGACCGCGGACAGTCGATCGCCGCGAAGACCGAAATCGATTCGAAGTACAAGATTCCCTCCGACACCAATATCTCGGTGGGCGCGCTGTCCGGCGCCGGTGAGCAGTACCTCGACTTCCGGCCGAATGTCGAGCAGGCACCGTATCTGCGCGACGGTTCGGTCATCAAATTCGATGCGGCCAAGATCAAGACGCCGACCCCGATCTGGGCGGTGCTCGACAACTCCAGTGCGCTGATCTCCCAGATCGATCCGGATAAGTTCAGTGTCATTCTGACCAATCTGGATATCGCGCTCAGCGGTGGCCCGGACCAGTTGCGCGGCATGGTGAACGGCATCAGCCTGGCCATGGCAGGTTTCGACAATCTGCTGCCGCAGACCAAGAATCTGATCTCCAACCTGCGCACCATCGCGAACACCACCTCGAACGCGCAGCCCGATCTCGCGACGCTGACCCGCAATTCGGGCCAGCTGTTCGACCAGTTCAACAATGCCAACGCCGAATTGCTGGCGGTGCTGGAGAAGGCACCGGGACAGCTGACCAGTCTCGGTGCGGTGCTGGACAAGACGAGCGACCCGATCACCAGTCTCGCGGCCAACTTCGCGGCGATGACCAAGGCCGCGCAGCTGCGGATTCCGGCGCTGCAGGCGCTGTTCCCCTCCCTGAACATCGGGTTGTCCGCCGCCGGTGTGCCCGCGCACGACAACGAGTTCTACGCTGTCGCGGATATCTGGATTCGGCCGATCTGCCAGTACAAGCACACGCCGATTCGCAATGAGGTGGTCCAGGACGGCTCGCTGCCCAAGTGGAACTACTGCGAGAATCCGCCGCCCGGACTGCAGGTTCGCGGTTCGGCGAATGCGCCGCGGCCGAATGTGCCGGATAACGGTGCGCAGATGCCGCCGGGCGCGAATCCGAATGACATGACCCCGCCGCCGCTGCGGTGAGTCAGTTGACACAACGAGCGGTACGTATTCGACGGTGCGTTACCCCGGCCCGGCAGTGAAATCCGAGGCCGGGAATACTGCCCCGCAGAGTGCGAACGGTTCGTTCGACGCGGGCCGACAACGCAATATCGGTGCGCTCGGGTGCGCCGGGAAAGTGCAGGATTGTATCGATGTCCACTGATGATGTCGGCGCCGAGAACCAGGACTCGGACGCCCCGAAAGAGGACGCCAAGGCCGACGTGCCCGCCGAGGACAAGACCGTCGAGATCGGGAAGTCCGGCGATGCGGCTGCCCCGAAGTCCGAGCCGAAGCAGACGGACACGCTGGCCAAGGGCGCGGCGCAGCCGGGTCCACCGAATGGCGGCAGGGAACGGGGCACGATGGTGCCCATCGTCGCCGCATTCGTCGCCGGCGTGCTGCTGGTCGCGGCGGTGACCGCCGTTATCGTCTTCTACCGGCAGGCGAGCAATCGTGGCGACCAGTTGGACGCGCACGCGGCGGCCACCACGGCCGCGTGCGAGTACGGCAAGCTGATCTCCACCTACGATCCGCAGACCATCGACGGCTACCTGAAGAAGGTGGACGCCGCGTCGGCCGGTGAGTGGAAGGACCAGTTCGCCAAGCTCGGTCAGGATCTCAAGGGTGTGGTCGTCGACGCCAAGGCCTCCTCGTCCACCTACGACATGCAGTGCGGCCTCCAGTCCGGCGATACCGAAAGCGCGAAGGTGCTGGTGGTGATCGGTCAGACCACCACCAATGTGAATATCGCCGCCGCGAACAAGCCGCCGAGCAAGGTCGAACTCGTGGTGGTCGCCGGTCTGCAGAAGGTCGGCGACAAGTGGCTCGTCGACAAGTTCGACCTGCCGATCCTCAAGCAAATGGGCAACTGAGTTGCTGCCGAGCTGGCGCTAGGCCCCGGAGTTGGGCGGACCAATAGCGGCCCTGGTTCGGAGTTGGCCACGATGAGTTCGCGAAGGACTCCTACCGATAGCCCTGATGAAACGCCTCCGGGCGGGTGGGAATGGCACCACCCGCCCGGAGGTCTTTTCCGGCGGTCTTGCGCCCGGTCGCGCCGGCGGTCTCAGAACAGGGTCAATGCCTGAGGTGCTGGCGCGACCGGCTTCCCCGCGGACCGCGGCCGGGAGGTCTTGGCTGCCCCGGCCGAATTGCCGAGAGCGGTGGTCTTTTCGGTCTTGTGCTCGACTACCGGCGGCAGTTCGGGGAGTTCCGCGGTCGGCACCTCACCGGCGGCCGCGGAGGCCGCGGCCTGTCTGGCCGCCTCGCCGGCGAGGGTATCGGCCATCTCGTTGAAGTAATTGCCGACATGTCCACGCACCCAACGGAACCGGACCGGTCCCGGCCGGGAGGCGATGGCCCGGTCGATCTGCTTGATGAGTTCGACGTTCTTCACTGCGCCGCCGGTGGCGGTGCGCCAGCCATTGATGCGCCAGCTGGCGATCCATTCTGACGCGCACTTGATCGCGTATAGCGAATCACTCTCGATGAGCAGCGGCTCCTCGCTGGGATGGGCGACTATCGCCTCCAGCAGCGCGCGCAACTCCGCGACCTGATTGGTTCCGGTGGCGGCTCCCCCGCTGCGCGAGCCGCCCTGATGATTGACCCAAGCCCAGCCGATGGCGCCGCCGGGATTACGGAGGCAGGATCCGTCGGTGCTCACGATGATCATGGCTGGCACCCTACGCAATCCGACCGACAAGATCGGTACCGTGGAATTCCTCTATCTCCCTTCGCAACTGAGACTCGGTGCGGCGCAGCGCCGAGCGCACGGCGGAATCCACCAGGCGCAGGCACAGGCGGCCGAAGAGTCCACTCGGTGGAGCGTACTCCGCCTCCGACGTCAGCACCGAGCGTCCATAGCCGAGTGGGTCGAAGCGCAGCCGCAAAGTTCCTGACAACCGTCCGCGTAGCGTGTAGCCGATCACCACATTGCGCCGGTATTCGGTGATCTCGCATGTCATGGTCGGCCGCCACGGCCCGAACCCGGCGCGGGTGCTGAAGACTGCGCCGAGCCCCTGGTCGAGCTCGCCTTTCGGCTCGAACGCGGCGACGCCGAACATCCAATCCGGCACGAACTGATGGTTTTCCGTATAAGTGAAGGCCACCTCGACCGGGGCTCCGACGTCGCTCGCGTACTTGATGTGGCCCATAGGCCCTCCCTGTTGGCTGTCGCTAAAAGTACTACAGCTTTCCTCTTTATTGGAGTGGTTGCCCGCAATTTGGTTGGGCCGCTTTCCACATCGGCGACCGGTTGGTCGCTTGGTTTGCTGGGATGGGCGACTCAGCTACCGAATCGGGTCAGAGTTGGTCGACGATGTATTCGGCGATCGGCATCGCGGAGGTGGCCGCCGGGGACGGGGCATTGAGCACATGGACCGAGCGCGGCGTGCGCTCGATCATGAAGTCGTGCACCAGGGTGCCGTCGCGCAGTACCGCCTGCGCGCGGATCCCCGCCTCGCGCGGCCGCAGGTCCGCGACCGTCAACTCGGGGCAGTACCGTCGGCATTCGGCCAGGTAGCCGTGCTTGAACAGCGAGTTGCGCAACTCCCGCAGCCCGGTCCGCATATGCGCGCGAGCGACCCGGTGGAAGCCGGGAAAACCGAGTACCGCACGGGCGTCGCGGGCGTCGAAACTGCCCTTGCGATAGCCCTCCCTGGCCAGGCCGAGCACCGCATTGGGGCCGACGGTCAGCGCGCCGTCGATCGTCGGACTCAGGTGTACGCCGAGGAAAGGCAGTGCGGGATCGGGGATCGGATAGATCAGCGTGCGCACCAATCCGGTTCGGCTGGACGGTAGCTGGTAGTACTCGCCGCGGAACGGCACGATGCGAAAATCGGTTTGCAGGCCCGCCAGCGCGGCCATCCGGTCGGCCTGCAGACCCGCGCAGACCACCAGGGTGCGCGCGGTCCAGGAGCCCGCGGGGCCGGATGCGGTGACCGCGTCGGTGGTCTCGGTGAGTTCGGTGATCTCCGCGCCGAGCACGATATCGCCGCCGGTGGCCCGGACCTCATCGGCGAGTGCCGTGGTGACGCGGGTGAAATCGATAATGCCGGTGGCGGGCACGAACAGGGCGCCGACGCCGGTCACATGCGGTTCCCTGCGGGTGAGTTCGGCGGCGTCGATCAGTTCGACGTCGACGTCATTGGCGACCGAGCGTTCGTGCAGCGCGAGCATTCGCCGGTGCTCGGCGGCATCGGTGGCTACCAGCAGCTTTCCGCAGACCTCGAACGGTATGCCGTGCGCGGCAGCGAAATCCTTGGTCCAGGCGGCGCCCTGCCTGCACAGCCGTGCCTTGAGACTGTCCGGCGGGTAGTAGATGCCGGAATGGATGACACCGCTGTTGTGCCCGGTCTGGTGCGTGGCCAGGGCGCTGGCCTTGTCGACGAGCACGAGGCTCGCGCCGGCATGGCGTTGCAGAATCCGATGCGCCGTCGCGACTCCGACGATCCCGCCCCCGATGACACAGAAGTCGTACATGGGACGCAGAGTAGGCGGACTACACCGCGATGGTGCGGTTCGCCGGCATCGTGGCGGGATTCGGTGCCGCGTCGGCCGTGGTCGGCGCGTCGGTGGCGGGTGCGGTCGAGTCGTCAACGCTGGGCGCGTGTTTCGTGGTGGGCGCGGGATAGCGCTGCAGCCGGAGTTCGTGTTCACCGAGGGTCGGATCCGAGAAGGCCAGTGTCACTTCGCCATTGTGTGTATCGACCTCGGCGCGCAGCAGGGTGATACCGCCGGGATCGGCGTGGATGCCGAAACGCTCCCGGACCGGTTCGGCGAGTACGAGATCCGCCAGTGTGGTCAGTGCATCGGTATCCACCGTGACGGCGACGGAATTCGTGCGGCCGGTGGCGACCTGCGCGCCGACATATGCGGTGCCGACCCGCAGTTTGCCGCCGATTCCGGCGGGCACCGCGGTCGGCGAATCGGTATTGGTCGCTGTGGTTTTCGCGGTGTCGGCCACGGACTCGGCGGGAAAGCGGGCGAACAGTGCGGGCAGATCGCGACTTCCGCCGCTCAGCAGTGCATCCGGGAACTCGGGTCCGGAGTCGGTGCCGATAGCCGGGATGGTGCGCGCCGGTGCTGCCGCGATTTCGCCGGTGGTGTGCCGGGTTTCGGCCATCTGATGGACGATATAGGCCCCGGAGGCCACCGTGAGGCTGAGGCTGGCGGTGCCCGCGAGGACGATGGCAGCGTGCCGCGCGATTTGGGCAGGCTTGCGTGCTGTGTTGGATCGGCGGCGCTCGCGGTGCCCTCCGTGCGCGCGTATACCTTGCGGGGTACCGTCTCGACGGCCCCCACCGCGTTCCTCCGGGCCCGTCGCTCCCACCGCTGGCACGATGCGTTCCTTTCCCTCCGCCCCTGGTCCCCTCGTCGGCACGGCCCGCATCGTTGAAAGCCGTACAGGTGTCCAGGTTACCGCGGTGGCGGCAGGTGACGCCGCGTGGGGGAGATCAGCATCACAATCCCCAGGTGGCCGGCACGATGGTGAACTCGAGCCGATCGGCGTCGTTCATGTTTCCACCAGCTGACAACGGGGTAAATAGACATAGCTGGCGAGCGTCATTCTCGACTGCCACATCGAGACACCCGGCCAACGGCGTCCGGCCGACACGAACGGCGCACCCAAGTGTGGCGCTCGCCCGCTCCGCCTCCATCGGTGGACCGGGTGTTTCGGATTCGGCGGGTCAGTCGAACTGGCCCGCTGCCCGTCCGGTTCCCGTCGGTCCCGCGAAAGCCTGTGCGATGGTGAGCCATTCGGCAGCGTCCGCACCTTCGGTTTCGAGTGCGAGGTCATCGCGGTGGCGGCGCTGCGTCACCAGCAGACAGAAATCCAGGGCCGGACCGGTCACGCGTTGCGTGGCGTCCTCGGGTCCCCACGACCAGATGTCACCGTCGGATGCGGTGAGTTCGACCCGGAATTCCTCGGCCGGTGCGTTCTTGCCGTGCACCGTGTAGGCGAAATTCCTGGTCCGCACGCCGATATGGGCGACCGTGCGCAGCCGGGCGGTCGGTGTTCTGGTCACCCCGAGTGCGTCGGCGACGTCCTGGCCGTGCGCGAAGGTCTCCATAATGCGGGCGCTGACCATCGAGGCCGGGCTCATCGGCGGTCCGAACCACGGCAGCTTGGTGCCGGACGGGACCGCGCGCAGGGCATCGATCAGATCGTCGCGGCCCCGGCGCCAGCGGTCGAGCAGTTCGGCGGCGGGTGTGCTGGCCGCCTCCTCGGCGGCCGCGTCGACGAAGGTCAACACCTTCGGGGCGGCATCCTCGAGCAATTTCGCGAAGCCATCGGCGTCGGCGGCGGCCATCGTGGCTACCTCATCGGTCCAGGCCAGATGCCCGATCTGATGGGCGATACTCCAACCGGGGGCTGGCGTGGGCTGCGACCAGTCCGCCGGTGCCAGTGCGGCGACGATTCGTTCCAGTTCGGTGCATTCGTCGGAGAAATCGCGCAGCAGCGCGTCGAGGTCAGCCATCGGTTTCCTGTCTCGTTCGCGGCGTGCTCGAATCCCTGCGCAGGCTGCCTCCTCCTGGCCCATCGCTTGCGCCGGGCCCGGCGAGGCGCACTACTTCGTACGCCGTCGCGGTTCAGCATCGCAGCGGCTCCAAAAAAATGCAAGCATGCGTGCTTGTATTTGCGACGGACCGCTCTACTGCCGGCACAAACGCGACCCCGCCCTCGAAATCCAGCTCATCGACCACGTGGACATCGCCTTGATGCAGGTGAATCGCACGGCACCAATCCCGGCTGGACGACCTGTGGGGCCCGCTACCAGCCGAAAATCGTCAGGTGGGCGGCGCCGACCAGCAGGCCGAGCAGCGCTCCGTGCAGGTACAACAGCCAGGCATCCTGTTCGACCGAGGCGTAGAACATCTCCATGAACTCCCCCGGGGTGAGGTCCTGGAGCTTGCGCGCCGCGAACTCATCGATCTTCTTCGCCTGTTCGAGGGTGAACGCCTCGTCCTCGACCAGACTCGGGGCCAGACCGACCGCGGCACCGGCCGCACCGACCTTGAGATTGTCGAACTGGCGGCGGCCGAAGGCGACGCGCACGATCGAGGTGGTCGGGCCGAGCTGGCGATGGATCTCATCGGAGACCAGCCGCTCGATCAGCTGCCGGGTCTTATCGCCATTGGGGCCGTCGAGCAGTTCCTTGGACAGGTTCGGCAGCGTGAGCACCTGGTAGGCGAGGATGTGCGCGAGATCGGTGGCGGCCTGCGGCTGCCGCTTGGCCAGCAGCGCCTGCTTCCACAGGTATTTGTAGCGCGGCTGCGGATCACCCGGTTCGAAGACCATTTTGACGGCGATGACATTGACGATCACGCCGATCGCCGCGGAGGCCAGCAGCACGATCACCCAGCCCGGCACCCACCCGAGCACCGGAATGGTGTGGTGCACATGCATATACAGCGCGAGCAGCAGGCCGAACGGCGCGCCGAGCAGGCCGATCCGCACCATGAATCGCAACTCCGGTGCGGCGATGGTGGTGGTCAGATCCTTCAGGATGTACGGGTTTTCCCGCAGATAGCGGATGACAAAGGATTTGATATCGATCAGCTGGTCGACATTGTCGCCGAGCGATTCGAAGGCCCGCTTGGTCAATGCGGGCAATTCCCGATCGACCCGTTGATAGATGATCTGTTTCATGGTCTTGGGCACGCCGCGCCACAGATCCGGATTCTCCCGATACATCAACTCGTCGACCAGGGGCTGCACCTGCTTGCTCGCGAGTATCGCGAGGTAGTCGGCAATACCTTGCAGATCCAGTTCGTGTATGAAATCGCGCGGACTGCCGATGCGCATGAGCGCCTTGTCGACACAAATACTGGCCATCTTCTCGGCACGCGCCGGAATGAAGCCCTGGAATCCGAACCGGCGGCCGTCGCCGGAGAATGTCGGCAGCACCTGGACCCGGCGCGGAAAATACGGATACAACACCTGCAGGCCCGGAATCCGGATGCCGCGGAATATGATGGGCCAGAACAGCATCAGCACACCGGTCCAGTTCGTGAGCCATCCGGCGAGCGCACTGAAGATCGGGAAGGTGATCAGATCGACGCTGAACTTGGACAGGCCGGTCAGCTGTTCCCAATCGATGAACACTCCGGAGGCGAGTGTTGTCATCGTGGGATCCCCCTAAGCCTTAGCGACTGCCTACCGGTCGCTAGATATCCCGGTTCTGAGATATCTAGTTGCCAACATTCTCATCGGCTCGGACGGGGTGTCAATGCTGGCCCGTCGCTGGTGGTGTCATCGGGCCTGTTCGAGTGGGCGGCCGGTATCCGCCTGCGCATCGGATTCCGCTGGGGCGGGCGACGCGCTGTGCCACTCGATGCACCCAGGTGACCCGACTCACTCGATGAGGCCCGCGCGAAGAGGCCGCTGACGTGGGGGTTATTCGCCGAGAGCGAACGGGCGGGGAGGGCCGGAACAAACGCGATCACTGCGGGGTTGACTGGGCATCGCTCAACTTTTGGAAGGGTCGAACACGTGACTACACCACAGAACCTGCCGGTGCTGTTCCTGACCGATCCGATCGTGCTGCCGGGCATGGTCGTGCCCATCGAACTGGACGAATCGGCGCAGGCCGCCATCGACGCTGCGCGCGCCGCGAATACCGACGCGGTGCTGCTCGCACCCCGCTTGACCGAGGGCTACGCCTCCTATGGCGTGGTCGCCACCATCGAACAGGTCGGCCGGATGCGCGGTGGCGCCCCCGCCGCGGTGCTGAAGGCCGAACGGCGCGCCAAGATCGGCCACGGGGTCACCGGGCCGGGCGCCGCGCTGTGGGTCGAGGCCGAACCGGTCGAGACACCCGCCGCCGACGGGCGCACCAAAGAGCTTGCCGCCGAATACAAGAAGCTGGTCGTTTCGGTGCTGCAGCGCCGCGAGGCCTGGCAGATCATCGACGCAGTCAATCAGCTGACCGATCCGTCGGCGATTGCCGATACCGCGGGCTACGCCCCGTACCTGACCGCCGACGAGAAGCGTGAGCTGCTCGAAACTCCGGATACCGCACAGCGTTTGACCAAGCTGATCGAGTGGACCAAGGCGCATATCGCCGAGGCCGAGGTCACCGAGAAGATCAGCGAGGATGTCCGCGAGGGCATGGAGAAGAGTCAGCGCGAATTCCTGCTGCGCCAGCAGCTCAACGCCATCCGCAAGGAACTCGGCGAGGACGAGCCCGACGGCGCCGACGATTACCGCACCCGGGTCGAGCAGGCAGATCTGCCCGATAACGTGCGCGCCGAGGCGCTGCGCGAGGTCGGCAGGCTGGAGCGGGCCAGTGATCAGAGCCCGGAATCCGGCTGGATCCGCACCTGGCTCGACACCGTGCTCGAACTGCCGTGGACGGTGAAAACCACCGACAGCACCGATGTTTCGGCCGCTCGCGCGGTACTCGACGCCGATCACCACGGGCTGGACGAGGTCAAGGACCGCATGGTCGAGTACCTGGCCGTACGCTCCCGGCGGGCCGCGCGTGGACTCGAGGTCGTCGGCGGACGCGGCTCCGGCGCGGTGCTGGCGCTGGTCGGTCCGCCCGGTGTCGGCAAGACCTCGCTGGGTGAATCCGTCGCACGGGCCATGGGCCGCAAATTCGTTCGCGTCGCGCTCGGCGGTGTGCGCGATAAGGCGGAGATCCGCGGTCACCGGCGCACCTATGTCGGCGCACTGCCCGGCCGGATCGTGCGCGCCGTGAAGGAGGCGGGTTCGATGAATCCCGTTGTCCTGCTCGACGAGATCGATAAGGTCGGCTCGGACTTCCGCGGTGATCCGGCCGCGGCGCTGCTCGAGGTGCTGGATCCGGCGCAGAACCACACCTTCCGCGACCACTACCTGGATCTGGATCTGGACCTGTCCGATGTGCTGTTCATCGCGACCGCGAATGTCATGGAGACCATCCCCGGCCCGCTGCTGGACCGGATGGAGCTGATCACCGTCGACGGCTACACCGAAGACGACAAGGTGGCCATCGCCCGCGACTTCCTGGTGCCCCGGCAGCTGGAACGCAATGCGCTGACCGCGCAGGAGGTTTCGATCACCGACGAGGCGTTGCGCGAGGTTGCGGCCAACTACACCCGGGAAGCCGGTGTCCGGCAGATGGAGCGGTTGATCGCGAAGGCGTTGCGCAAGGCCGCGACTCGGCTGTCCGAGGACGGCAGCGGTTCGGCCGCCGACGACACCGAGGTGTCACTGGGCTACGACGCCGGGCTGGGCTACGACTCGTCGGTGGAATCGGAGTCGTTGACCATCGATCTGGGCAATCTGAAGGATTACCTGGGCCGTCCGCGCTTCACCCCGGATTCGGTGGAACGCACCGCCGTCCCCGGTGTGGCAACGGGTTTGGCGGTCACCGGTCTGGGCGGCGATGTGCTCTACATCGAGGCCAATGCCGCCGAGGGCGAGCGCGCGCTCACCCTGACCGGTCAGCTGGGCGATGTCATGAAGGAGTCGGCGCAGATCGCCCTCACCTACGTGCGCTCGCACCTGGAGGAGATCGGCATCGAGCCGTCGGTGCTGGATCGCAATATCCACATCCACTTCCCGGCGGGCGCGGTGCCGAAGGACGGTCCTTCGGCGGGCGTCACCATGGTCACCGCCCTGGTTTCGCTGGCGCTGGGTCGGCAGGTGCGTGCGGATGTCGGCATGACCGGTGAGGTCACGCTGAACGGCCGGGTGCTGCCGATCGGCGGTGTGAAGCAGAAGCTGATGGCCGCCCAGCGCGCGGGTCTGAAGACGGTGTTCATCCCGGCCCGCAATGAGCCGGATCTGGACGAGGTGCCCGCGGAAGTGTTGGCCGCCTTGGATGTTCGCCCCGTCGCCGATGTGGCCGACATCCTGGCCTACGCCATCGAACCGGTTGCCGAACCGGTCCTGAACGCTCCCGTCTTCGCGGCGAGCGCCTGATATTCGGCCGAAACGGGCCGTGCACCTGTGCACGGCCCGTTTCGCGTGCATGGTCACCGTGACCGCGGCGCAAGGGCAGTGCAAGCCCGGGCGCACAGGATCGGGACATGACTACTACAGAGCACACTCCCGTACTCGTTGTCGGCGGCGGCCTGGTCGGACTGTCGGCCGCACTGTTCCTCGAGTACCACAATGTCCCTTATGTTCTGGTCGAGCGCCGGGCCAAGGCGTCGGTGCTGCCAAGGGCGCGCGGTCTGCACACCAGGACCGCCGAGCTGTTCCGCCAGGTCGGCGTCGAGGATCGGGTCCAACAGGCCGCCGCGACCGCATTGCGGGCGGGCAGCTTCGGCGGTGCCAGCATGGGCACCAGTCTGATCGCGGCCGAGCCGCTGGATATCAGCCATTTGGGGCGGGCAATGGCGGCTGCCGATCCCAGCCCATCGCGGTTCTGCTTCCTGCCGCAGGTGCTGCTCGAGCCGGTGCTCGCCGAGCAGGCCCGCGAGCGCGGCGGGGACCTGCGATTCGGGGTCGAGCTGGTCGAATTCGAGGCCGATGATGCTGGCGTCACGGCAACCCTGCGCGACGCGACGGACAATACCTCGGTGATCCGGGCCGACTACCTTATCGCCGCCGACGGTGCGGCCAGCCCGATTCGTCGGGCATTGGGTATCGAGGGCTGGGAGGTGCCGCCGACCCACCACTACATCAATGCCTTTGTGCGGACCGATCTCACGGGCTTACTCGGTGGTCGCACCTTCAGCCAGTGCGAGATCAGCAACGACACGGTGCGCGCACTCGTCCTGTCCAAGAACAACACCGACGAATGGTCGTTCCACCTGGAATACGATCCCACGCGCGAGAGCGCCGCGGACTATTCGGACCAGCGATGTGTCGAGCTGATCCGCGCCGCGATCGGCGTGCCCGAATTCGCGGTCGAGCTGCTGGCGCGAAGTGCTTGGGACACCGGCAGTTTCGTGGCAGACGAGTACCGGCGCGGCCGGGTGTTCCTCACCGGCGACGCGGCGCACCGGCACGCGCCGTGGGGTGGTTACGGCGGCAATACCGGTGTTGCCGATGCGCACAATCTGGTGTGGAAGCTGGCGGCGGTGCGCTCCGGTACGGCCGCGCCCGCACTGCTGGACTCCTATCAGGTCGAACGCTGGCCACGTGCGATCATCGGCGCCGAACAGGCCAACCTCGGCGCCGACTTCCGTGCCCGCTACGGCATCGAAACCCCGGACAATGCCGACCGGATCGCGCGCATGGTGGAGTTCGGGGCGGTGATGTCGCGCTTTCGCTACTCATCGGATGCGGTATCGCACCGGGCCGTTCGAGGCGTCGAATGGGTCGAGCCGCATGTCGATCGGCTGACGGGGCAGGTTGGCACGCGGTTGCCGCACGTCTGGATCGATGCCGAGCAGACCACCTCGACCCTGGATCTCTGCGGGCCCGGCTACGCGCTTCTGATCGCGGGCAGCGCCGCGGCCTGGCGTGATGCCGCCGCGCATGCGCAGCGGCAGACCGGAATCGAAATCGCCGTGCACGGTTTGGCCGCCGACTGGCGTGCCTGCACCGGTCTGCCCGAGGGCGGTGCGCTGCTGGTGCGTCCGGACGGACATGTGGCGGCGCGCTCGGATGAGGGTCTGCATCCGAGATTGCTGACCGGAACCTTGCGGGCGCTCACGGGCTGGTCATCGGATACCGCGTCGGTGCTCGACATCAAGGCGACTGCTTGATTTCGAAGCGGGTGCTGCACCGGAGATCGTGCAGCACCCGAAGTCGACTGTGCTGCAACATGATCCGCGGCATCAGGCCGCGTGGCGCGCTCGGCTGCCTTGCGGGCCCAGTCGCGTGCGAGCAGGCGGCGGCCGAGCGCGCGGCCGAGGCCTGGACGAGACTGCCGTGGCGCGATTCAAATCGCGCTACCGCTCACGCATTGCCGTTCGCCCCCAGTTCGCGCTCGACCGAGCGTGCGGTGCCCTGGGCGACCACGCACAGCACCGGCTCCGCATCCGCGCTCTCGGCATAGATTTCGCAGGAGACGACGGCTTGGCGGCGCGTCGATCCGGTGATGGTGGCCTCGGCGCGCAGCCGGGTGCCCGCGGCCGGGCGCAGGTAGGTGATGGTGAAACCGCCGGTGCGGACATTGGCGCCGACACCGTACCGGCCGCGAAGGTGAGTGCGTTATCGGCCGCATAGGACACCACGCCGCCGTGTTTTGCTGGCTCAACTCGGGCCGGATGGGAATGATCAGGGTCGCGGCGCCGTCGCCGAATGCGGCGATCTCGGTGCCGACCAGCTGTGCGAACGACTGTGCGGCGAGCACCTGTCGCGCCAGGTCCAGGTCGAGGGTGATCGTGGGCCTGAGGTCTCCGTTGGCGAGTGGTTCAGTCGTTTGTGGTGCCCAGTGCCTGCCAGGCGGCATCGGCGAGTTCGCGCGCGACAGCAATGGGGGCCGTGGCGCAATGCCCGAGTGGTCGCTATGCAGTGGTCAGGCGGTCGGACGGGGCCGACGCAGCAGCCAGGCCAGCAAGGATCGCCGCGGCGGGCGCGGATACTTCGCGACCACCGTCCCGGACCCGATCTCGCCATCGACCCGCAGCAGCGGCGCCCCGGGCAGACCGCCCTCGGTCACCTTGTTCTTGATGCTGCCGCTCTTGGTCCGTAGCCGATCGAGATCGACCCGCCAGCCGCGCGGCACGATCAGCTGGACGGTGCCGGACCGAGCGGATATGTGCACCGCGACCTCGCGATGCGGGCACAGTGCCCGGGTGAAGTCGAATTTGATATCGCCGGAACTGCATTCGGCCGTGATCTCGGCCGGGACGATCCACTCACCGTCCTTCACCCGCGAGCCACTTCCGGTGCGCAATTCGATCGGTTCGCGGGCCACGGCGACCACCGGCAGGTCGGCGGTGACGGCGACGAGTTCGGTCGACGTCTGCGCCGAGTACACCGCGACCAGCCGCTTATCCAGCTCGATCAGGTCGAGTTGACCCTCGTCGACGGCGAGCTGCAGCTGCCGGGCCGCCACCTCGCGATCGATATCGTCGACCCTGACCGCGGGCACCGCGGGCAGGTTGTCCTTTGCATCGGTCATCGGAAGTATTCCCCTTGCTCGTCTGCTGCGATCGTACGGCCGGAGTAACGTCCGATCACAACAACGCAAGAGCTGATTTCGTTCGTACATGGGTAGCTCGTCGGGGATGTCCAGACCGAGACCGGACAACCTACTGTCGGCCCGCGACGCGACTTCCCCACCCACCCACGACCGGCAAAAGTTTCGGGGAGGCGGAATTGCCCAGGTGGCTGCTGCACGTCGATCTCGACCAGTTCCAGGCGGCGGTGGAGTTCCGCCGCCATCCCGAGCTGCGCGGCCTGCCGGTCATCGTGGGCGGCAATGGCGATCCCGACGAACCGCGCAAGGTGGTGACCTGCGCGTCCTATCCTGCCAGGGCGTTCGGGGTGCGCGCGGGGATGCCGCTGCGCTCGGCCAAACGCAAATGCCCCGACGGTATTTTCCTGCCGCTGGATATGGCCACCTACGAGGAGGCCTCCGACGAGGTCATGGCGCTGCTGCGGACCTTCCCCGGCCGCGTCGAGGTATGGGGCTGGGACGAGGCCTTCCTCGCCGCCGATACCGACGATCCCGAGCAGTTGGCGCGCGAAATCCGAAGCGCCATTGCCGAATTGGATCTGACCTGCGCGATCGGCATCGGCGACAATAAGCTCACGGCCAAGCTGGCGACCGGTTTCGCCAAATCCGCGGGCAAATCCTCGGCCGCACCCGCCGATACCGACGGCGCGGCGGCGGGAATGTTTCGGCTCACCGCCGCGAACTGGGTCGAGGTCATGGCGCATCGTCCGACAAATGCGTTGTGGGGCATCGGAAATCGGATCGCGGCCCGGATGGCCGAACTCGGCATCGAAACCGTCGCCGACCTGATGGCCGCGGACCGGCATCGCCTCGCCGCCGAATTCGGCCCGAATACCGGGCCGTATCTGTGGGTCCTCGGTCACGGCAAGGGCGATACCGACGTGACGACCGAACCGCGAGTTCCGGTGGGGCGCAGCAAATCCGAAACCTTTCCGCACGACCTGACCGATCCGGCGGAGATCCGGGCCCAGGTCGCGCGCCTGGCCACCGAGGTGGCCGAGGAGATGGCCGCCGCCGGTCGCATTCCGCTGCGCGTCGCGGTGACCGTCCGCACCAATACCTTCTACACCCGCAGCAAACAGGAAAAGCTGCCCGCGCCGACCACCGATATCGCGACGATCGTCGAAACGGCCCTGCGCATTATCGATCGCTTCGAACTCGATCGCCCGGTCCGCCTTCTCGGCGTCCGACTCGAACTGGTTCCCGAATGAGGCATAACGCCTTCGTATCGACACGGCGGTGGGGTCGATGTGGCCGCGGGATCTGTCCCGGGCGGCGGCCGCGCTCGTATGCTCGTCGGCATGGAGTTCTTGGCGATGGTGGCACACGAATCGGACAGCGGGATCGTGCTCATCCGGCAGCAGGTCGACGAGGACTTCCTCGGGCCGGGCGAAGTCACGATCAAGGTGCATTACTCGAGCGCGAACTATAAAGACGGCCTGGCGATCACCGCGGGCGGTGGCGTGGTCCGCAACTATCCGATCATTCCCGGCATCGATATCACCGGTGAGGTCTTCTCCTCTGAGGTCGACGATTTCGCCCCGGGCGACCTGGTGGTGGCGCACGGCTACGATATCGGCGTTTCGCACAATGGCGGTTTTGCCGAATATGCCAGGGTGCCCGCCGACTGGGTGGTCAAGCTGGACGGTCTGGACACCCGCGACGCGGCCGCGCTCGGCACCGCCGGTTTCACCGCCGCACTGAGCGTGCAGGGCCTGCTCGATCACGGACTTACCCCGGAGACCGGCGCGGTGCTGGTCACCGGCGCGACGGGCGGCGTGGGCAGCGTGGCCATCGATATCCTGTCCGGTCTCGGCTTCGAGGTGATCGCCTCCACCGGCAAGACCGATGCGGGCGACCTGCTCGCCGAACTCGGCGCCAACGAGGTGATCGGCCGACTGCCGCAGGATCCCGACGCCAAACTCCGCGCGCTGACGAAGGCCACCTGGGCCGGTGCGGTGGACAGCGTCGGCGGCAAATCCCTCGCCTATATCCTCAGTGCCATCGGCTACGGCGGCTCGGTCGCAGTGAGCGGACTGACCGGTGGCTCGGATCTGCCCACCACCGTCATGCCGTTCATCCTGCGCGGCGTATCGCTGCTCGGCATCGATTCCGCCTATGTCCCGATCGAGAAGCGCCGCGCCCTGTGGTCCCGACTCGCCAATGAGCTTCGGCCCCAGCACCTTTCGACGATCGAGAACTTCGCCCCGATCACCGACGCCGAAAAGGTGCTGCGCGCCATCCAGCGCGGCGCCCATTCCGGCCGCACCGTCTTCGGTGTCGCTGGCGAATTCTGATCGCAACCGAAAGGCCCGGCTCGATGTGATCGAGCCGGGCTTCCGATCACCGCGGAATCGGCGTGTTCACGCTGGCCGACCATCCCGATCAATACGGCCGACGAGGGCGTGGCCCGCATCGCGTTCCTACTGCTCGCGCTGTTCGCGGAGATGGAGCGCACCTTCACCGCCGGGCGCACCGCCCGCGCCCGCGCCATCGCCGAATCCAAAGGCCGCCACATCGGCCGACCCACCACCTGGCCCGACGACAAGATCGACTATGCCCGACTGCTCCGCGAACAGGGAAACAGAATCGGCGAAATCACGAGCAAGACCGGCATCCCAAAAACATCACTGCACCGCTACCTCACGCTAGTGACCGGACAGGAGTGATCCCGGCGGCTACCTGGCCGAACGGATGACGTATACAAGGCGGGATGAGTTCATTCGTCGCAGATCTGAATCATCTGAAATCGAAAGGTCTTACATGCCCATCGGTTCGTTGTCACGTGTCCTGTCTTGCGTTTTTGCCAGTGCGGCGCCACTGCTCTTGATGGCACCGGAGGCCGTTGCCACCCCGGATAGCCCTTACAGCTGCATGGGCCCCTATCTGTCGAATGATGGCTCCGCGGAGGTGGAGTCATGTGTCTACGTCGAGAATGGCGTACCCAGGGCATTTGGCGGCCTCACGATCAAGAATGACACCATCACCCGCGAAAATTGCACCATGGTTGTGACCGTGGTGGATAAAGATGCCTATGCCAGCGGGGCGAGCGATGAAATGGTCGCCACCAGTGGCGAATTCCCTTGCCTGAACGGAAGGTATCCTTCCCCGCCGTTGACTGTGGACGCGGCACTGGCGAAGGCCGGTCATCGCTATGTCAGTTTCACCGAAGTCACCAAAAACGGCCAGGGGATCGCTCGTATCTACAGCCCGGAACTGGTTTTGCCGTAGACCTGAATTCGAGGTCGGAACTGCTGGACCAGACCTAGCGCGCTAGGCCTGGTCCAGCACATCTTGCCGCCACCATCGCCGTTGCCGAATAGCAGGCACCCGGTGAGTGATCCGGCCGTCGGGTCCGCGCGCACAGCCAAAGAACCTGCTGCGAAATGGTTCTCGCGGCCCACCGGGTATCGACGCAGACCACACCTGCAGAAGGATTGCGCTGCAACCAGACTCAAATCATGGCCACCTGGCCTGCCGTGGCCGATCATTCCGAGATTGCTCGAGGCATTCCACCGGGACATCCGAACCAAGCTGCGGGTGGCTCCGACCGACGGCCCGGTCCTGCTGGAGCGGGCCGACGGGTCTGTGCGAGGTAGGCGAAGACGGTTGGCCCGACGACTACGGTGACTCCGACATAGTCGACGCAATCGATTTCGAGCCAACCGACCAGACGGACTGAGCCGGTCAGGCCGCCACGGTGACCGGTTCCTCCGCGAACTGCGTGCGGTACAACTCGGCATAGCGGCCGTCGGCGGCCAGCAGCTGGGTGTGCGTGCCGCGTTCCACGATTCGGCCGTCCTCGAGCACCAGGATCTGGTCGGCGGCGCGAATGGTGGACAGGCGATGGGCGATCACCAGTGCCGTGCGGCCGTCCAGTGCCTCCGAAAGCGCCTCTTGCACAGCGGCTTCCGAGGTCGAGTCCAGCGATGCGGTCGCCTCGTCGAGGATCACCACGCGCGGTTGCTTCAGCAGCAGCCGGGCGATGGTCAACCGCTGGCGTTCACCGCCGGAGAGTCGGTAGCCGCGCTCGCCGACGACGGTATCCAGACCGTCCTGCAGTGACTCGACCAGATCGCGCAACCGGGCCCGCTGCAACGCATCCCACAGTTGCGCCTCGGTCGCCTCCGGGCGGGCCAACAGCAGATTGGCGCGAATCGTGTCGTGGAACAGGTGGCCGTCCTGGGTGACCAGGCCGACAGTATCGCGGATCGAAGTTGTGCTCAGTGCGCGCACATCGGTCCCGTTCAGCCGAACCGCACCGCTGTCCACGTCGTAGAGCCGGGAAACGAGTTGGGCCACCGTGGATTTTCCGGCGCCCGAGGAGCCGACCAGCGCGACGAGCTGACCGGGTTCGGCCCGCAGCGACACATTGTGCAGTACCTCGACCCCGCCGCGGGTGTCCAGCGTCGCGACATCCTCCAGCGAGGCCAGCGATACCTTGTCGGCGGAGGGGTATCCGAAGTTGACATTGTCCAACTCGACCGCGACCGGGCCCGCGGGCACCGCGACGGCATCGGGTGCGTCCTCGATGAGCGGCCGCAGATCGAGCACCTCGAAGACCCGCTCGAAGCTCACCAGCGCGGACATGATCTCCATCCGCGCGCTGGCCAGTGCGGTCAGCGGTGTGTAGAGCCGGGTCAGCAGTAGCGAAAGCGATACCACCGCACCGGCATCCAACTGTCCGCGCAGCGCGTACCAACCGCCGAGTCCGTAGACCAGGGCCAGCGCCAGCGCCGAAACCAGGGTCAGCGAGGTGACGAAGACGGTCTGCAACATCGCCGTGCGCACCCCGATATCGCGCACCCGGCGCGCCCGCAGCGCGAATTCCTCGGACTCCTGCTGCGGCCGCCCGAACAGCTTCACCAGGGTCGCGCCGGGTGCGGAGAAGCGTTCGGTCATCTGGGTGCTCATGGCCGCATTGAGTCCGGCCGCCTCGCGCTGCATGCCAGCGAGCCGATTGCCCATCCGCCGCGCCGGAACCACGAATACCGGCAGCAGCACCAGCGCGAGCAGGGTGATCTGCCAGGAGATGCGGACCATGACGGCGAGCGTGAGCGCGAGGGTGACCAGATTCGTGACCACCCCGGAGAGGGTGTCGCTGAATGCGCGCTGCGCCCCGATCACATCGCTGTTCAACCGACTGACCAGCGCGCCGGTGCGGGTCCGGGTAAAGAACGCGACCGGCATCTTCTGCACATGATCGAAGACGGCCGTCCGCAGATCCAGGATCAGCCCCTCACCGATGCGCGAGGACAGCCAGCGAATCAGCAGCCCGAGTGCGGCATCGACCACCGCGAGCCCGCCGATCACCATCGCGAGGACGACGACCACCCGCGGCGCGGCCCCGCCGACGATGTCATTGACGACCCGACCGGCCAGCACCGGCGTGGCCACCGCCAGCAGTGCGGATATCACGCTGAACAGCAAGAACGCACCGATCCGGCGGCGATGCGGCCCCGCGAACCGCAGGATGCGCTCGGCCGTCGCGAGCCGGAACGGCCGCTGCTCCTGCGGCGCGTTGGCCCGCCGGTACATCTGGCTCCACGCCACCGATTCGATACTCACCTGGTACTCCCTCTCGCTCCCCACCCATCGAACACCTGGGCACCGACACTAAGACCTCAACAAAGGTTGAGCACAAGCCCATTCCGCGCCGATTCCGCGCACAGCGAAACAGCCATACGCTTTCGCGGCATCCGCACAGAGCCGTCGCCGAATCGACTGTCGCTCCGAAGTCGTCGGAGTCGCCGAAACCACCGTGTCGCCGAAACCGCCGGAGTCCGCCGTGCCGCCGGAGTTCCGAAACCGCCGTGCCGCCAGTGTCATCGTGTCGTCGGAGCCGCTGTGCCGTAGGAGTCGCCGTGTCGCTAGCGTCGTTGTGTCGCCAGAGTCCCCGTTACGCCAGAGTCGCCGCAGCTGCTGTACCCCCGGAGGCGTTGTGTCGCCGTGCCGTTGTGTCGGCGGAGTCGCTGTGCTGTCGGTGTCGCTGGGGCCGTTGTGTCGGCGGAGTCGCTGTGCTGTCGGTGTCGCTGGGGCCGTTGTGTCGGCGGAGTCGCTGTGCTGTCGGTGTCGCTGGGGCCGTTGTGTCGGCGGAGTCGCTGTGTCGTCGGTGTCGCCGGGGCCGTTGTGTCGCCGCGCCACCGAAGCAGCCGCGCGCGGATCTCGCGGCGGCGGTGCGGGCGTGCATAGGCTGGCAGAGTGGACGAGGAGCGGGTATTCGAGGGGTTGCGGCGCGCGATCATGGGCGAGGTCGACGCGTCCGCACGCAGGCGGGCCGAATACTCCTCGGATGCGTCGAACTATCGGGTGCTCCCCACTGCCGTGGTGTTCCCACGCGTGGACGAGGATGTGGCGCGCACTCTCGAGTTCGCCAAAAACAACGGGCTGTCGATTACCGCACGGGGCGCGGGAACCTCGGTGGCGGGCAATGCCATCGGCCCGGGGATCGTGCTCGACTTCAGTCGATATATGAATGCCGTCCGCGAGCTGGACCCACAGCAGCGGGTGGCGCGGGTCCAGCCGGGTGTCGTCCTTTCGGAACTACAGCGTCGGGCGGGGGCGTACGGACTGCGGTTCGGGCCCGATCCGTCGACGCAGAATCGGTGCACGCTCGGCGGGATGATCGGCAACAATGCGTGCGGACCGCATGCGGTGGCGTGGGGGCGCACCTCGGACAATGTGCGTGAACTGCGGATTCTCGATGGTACCGGTGCGGCGCGGACGCTCGCGGACGATCCGTCGGCAATCCCCGGGTTGCCCGAATTCACCAGGGCGAGTCTGGCCGTGCTGCGCACCGAACTCGGCCGATTCGATCGGCAGGCCTCCGGCTATGGGCTCGAACATCTAGTGCCGGAACGTGGTTCCGCGGTCGCCAAATCGTTCGTCGGCAGCGAGGGCACCTGCGGGATATTGCTCGAGGCCACGGTGGCATTGGTCCCGCTGCCACGGGCCACGGTGCTCACGGTGCTCGGCTATCCCGATATCGCCAGCGCCGCGGACGATATCGCGGCCGTTATGGCAGGTGATCCGATCGCGGTCGAGGGCATCGACGCGCGACTGGTCGATATCGTGCGGGTACACCGCGGCGCAACCAGCGGCGTACCGGAACTGCCGCGCGGCAGCGGCTGGCTGTTCGTCGAATCCGCCGCCGACACCGCCGCCGAGGCATATGCCGCGGCCGAAAAGCTCTGCCGGAGCGTCGGTGCGCTCGATGCCAAGATCGTCACCGATCCCGGTGTCGCCGCGGCGCTCTGGCGGATTCGAGCCGAAGGAGCCGGATTGGCCGGACGCACTCCGGCGGGTCATCCGGCGTGGCCGGGCTGGGAGGATGCGGCCGTCCCGCCGGAGCACCTCGGCGCATATCTGCGCAATTTCGCCGCGCTGACCAGCGACCACGGCGTGGACGGCCTGTTATACGGCCATATCGGCGACGGCTGTATCCACGTCCGGCTCGATCTGCCCATTGCCGATGCGCCGCAACGCTTTCGGACCTTCCTGCACGACGCGACCGAACTGGTGGTCCGCTACGGCGGATCACTGTCCGGTGAGCACGGCGACGGCCGGGCCCGCTCGGAATTGCTCTCGGCCATGTACTCCCCGGATGCACTCGACGTATTCGCCGGGTACAAGGCACTTTTCGATCCGGACGAGGTACTGAATCCGGGCGTACTGGTCGCCCCGCGTCCGATCGATGCGGATCTGCGGCTGGTCGGTGTGCGTCCGATCGAACGTGCCGGTGGTTTCGCGTTTCCACAGGACAGCGGTGATCTCGCCGCGGCCGTACATCGCTGTGTCGGTGTCGGCAAATGCCGTGCCGACACCCGGGCGACCGGTGGTTTCATGTGCCCGTCCTATCTGGCCACCGCCGACGAGAAGGACAGCACCCGCGGCCGGGCCCGGGTGCTCCAGGAGGTAGTGCGCGGCGCACTCCCCTGGTCGTCCGAGGCGGTCGCCGAATCGCTCGAGCTGTGCCTGTCCTGCAAGGCATGTCGCTCCGACTGCCCCGCCGGGGTCGATGTGGCGACCTATAAGTCCGAGGCGCTCTACCGCCGGTACCGACACCGCCCGCGCCCGATCGATCACTACACGCTGGGCTGGCTGCCGCGCTGGCTGGCTGCCATGAGCCGAATGCCGCGCGCGGTGAACGCATCGGCGGATATCGGATGGCTGCGTCGAATTGGTTTGCGCGCCGCCGGAATGGATCCGCACCGCGCGGTTCCGCGGCTGGCGGACCGCAGCTTCCGCCGGATCTGGCGTGAGCTGAACGAGCAGGCGGATTCGTCGAACCATCCGCGCGCAGCGGAGCCCGCGACCGGTCGAGCGCCGGCAACCGATATCGCCCGATCGCCGGCGGGCCTGCCATTGGCGGACGCCGCGCACGGGCAGGGTGTTGCGGCGCAGCAGGTCATGCTGTGGGTCGATACGTTCACCGACGTCTTCGACCCCGAAATAGGCTTGGCCGCAGTGGCATTGATCGAGTCGCTCGGCTATCGCGTGCGCATCCCCCGGCGACGCGTGTGCTGCGGACTCACCTGGATCAGCACCGGTCAGCTCGACGGCGCCCGAGCCCGCTTGCGGGCGACCCTGGATGCCCTGGATGAGCATGTGCGCGGCGGCGGCATTGTCGTCGGCCTCGAACCGTCGTGCACGGCCGTGCTGCGCGCGGACCTGCCGGAACTGCTACCGGAGGACCCCCGTGCGGCCGCGACCGCCGCGGCCGTGCGCACCCTCGCGGAGTTCCTCGCCGAACAGCCGAATTGGCGCCCGCCACCGCGGACCGGACAATCCGTGGTGGTCCAACCGCATTGCCATCACCATGCCGTACTCGGCTTCGATACCGATCGCCAACTGTTAGCCAGCATAGGGATAAATGTGACCGAAGTCACCGGATGTTGCGGCCTCGCGGGAAACTTCGGAATGCAGTCCGGGCACTACGACATTTCGGTCGCGGTGGCCGAGAATGGCTTGCTCCCCGCGCTGCGAAACGCGCAGGACGATTCGATCTTGATCGCGGACGGTTTCTCATGTCGCACCCAGGCGGCGCAGCTGAGCGGCCGCCGCGGGCTACACCTTGCGCAATTCCTGCTCGGCGAGTGAGTGTCAGCTGCCGAACGGCAGGGTGCCGGGCGGAATCTGGTAGCCCGAGCTGCCCGCGGAAACCGCACCCCAGGCATTGAGCAACCAGTTGAGCACAGTGGTGATCATTCGAAACCTCCGTTTTGGCGACTGCCAGCTATTTGCCGAACGCAACAATATCGCCACACCTATTTGTCACGTTACTAAATGTCGGCGTATCTGGGGTTATGTCGAATCTCTATCAAGAATCGCACACTCGGACCGAAACTCCGGTTTGCCACGCAACATTCGCACGCGGCAACGGTGGGCGAGAGGTCCGCGCACAGGTCCGGCGGGCACAATAGATCGGTGCGCAATCAGACGGCCGAACCGGACCAGAGCCGGTCCGGTCTGACCAGGACGGTCACCGCCGAGGGCCCGATCGACCTCGCGCCAACCCTCGCGCCGCTTTCCCGCGGTCGCGGTGACCCGTGTCATCAAGTCGCCACCGACGGTGCGCACTGGCATGCCTCCCGGATGCCGACCGGCCCGGTCACCTACCGCCTCAGCCAAGCCGGTAGCCATGCGGTCGACGCGCGCGCCTGGGGCCCCGGCGCCGCCGAATTCCTCGACGGTCTCGACCATATGCTGTGCCTGGACGAGGATCTGTCCGATTTCGTCCCGGAACATCCGAAGATCGTCGACGCGCACCGCCGCTTCCCCGGACTGCGCATGCTGCGCACCGGCCTGGTCTTCGAGGCATTGGTGCCCGCGGTACTCGAACAGAAGGTGCACACCGTCTCCGCCCGCGCGTCCTGGCGAAAGCTGGTGCGGCAGTTCGGCTCGCCCGCACCGGGGCCGGCACCCGACGGATTGCTGCTGCCGCCGGATGCCGATACCTGGCGCCGGATCCCGTCCTGGACCTGGCATCGCGCCAATGTCGGGCCGCAGCGCGCGCAGACGATCGTGCGCGCGGCCCGGCTGGCGGATGCGCTGGAGCGGGCGGTCGCCGAGGAACCCGCGGTGGCCGCACGGCGCCTGCGGACGGTGCCCGGTATCGGTGTATGGACCGCAGCGGAGATCGGCCAGCGCGCCTTCGGCGATGCGGATGCCCTATCGGTCGGCGACTACCACCTCGCGGCCATCGTCGGCTGGACCCTGCTCGGAGAGCCCATCGACGATGCCGCAATGGTCGAATATCTGGAACCGCTACGGCCACACCGTTATCGGGCCGTCCGCCTGCTGGAGATCAGCGGGTACGCGCACAAGCCGAAGTTCGGCCCGCGCACCCCGCTCACCGATCACACCTGGCACTGACCGGAGCCCTTGCCGGACAAAATGTTTCGGCAGCTCATCCGGCGGTCGGGCGGCAGCATGCCGACGATGGGCCACCGATTCGGCAGTCACCCACCGCAGCACCCGAAGGCAGTCCAGCAGCACATCCGGAACGCCGTGCTGGCGTGTGGTCGAGACAATGGCTGTCGGCTCGGCGGCGCTCATAACGGCAGCGCGCGCTCGTCCAACACACATTTGCCCGCCTCGACCAGTGTCGTGCGAGCCGCTCGGCGGACCCGGCACCGGTCGACGGTGCAGTCGATATGCAATTGCATTGCGGCGTGGGCTTGTTCGGTTGTCAGCACACCGGGGTCGCTGCCACAGGCCAGTAGCGAGGCGACATGCATATTCAGGTTGGTGAGTTGCATCAGACCACCTCCGCCCGGCGGCGGACCGAGCGGACATATCGGCTGTATCGGGAGACCGGCCCGTCGTCCCATGGGGCCTGCTGAATTGCCATCCCCAGGGCCTCGAGTGGGGTGAGTCCGATCCCTTCGGCGAGATTGCCGACCGCGCCGAGCAGTGCTGGCACCACCTCAGCAACCTGCAGGGCGGCAACCGCCTGGGGGCAGGTCAGGGTGCGCCCGGGCAAATAGGAAACCACCCAGCTCTCCTGCCCGACGCTGCGGGCTCGATGCGGGGTCAAATCGCTGGTCATCAACGACGACGCTATGACACTTACAGCCATGACTCCTCGTTCCTACGTGCGATTCCTGCGACGCTTGCGACGCGCCCCGGCGGCGGTAGCTTGCGTGACCACGGAGGGCGCCGCGAGTGTCGCCACCGAATCTGCGACGCTTGCGACGCGCCCGGAGGCGGTAGCTTGCATGACCACGGAGGGCGCCGCGAGCGTCGCCATCGAATACTGTGCGTGCCCGGAGCTTTCACCAAGCGAGGGGAACGACGCCTGTTCACTCCGGGCACATTTCCAGCACACCACCGTGACATGTCACGAACGACGTCCTTGGGGGATATCCGAAGATTTGGCGCGAATTCCCAGCACAAAACCCAACCGGGAAGGGAGGATTCTCCATAGTGGACGAAACAACCCGCTACCCAAGCGAAGTGACGGGGAACCGAGCTTGTGGGGTCGCCCCGGAGCAAACCTTTGGGTCTGTATCCGAGCCCGCGGTGTGCGCCGTGGGTCCGGAGGCGGAAGCCTGCGTGCTGACGTAGGGACCCGCGAACGTCGCAATTGAATACAGAACGGAGCGTGCTGTGTCAGCGAGTTCGGCAAGAGCGTCAGACAGTTCCCGGGATGCCGCGCGCGGGACCGAACCTTCGGACCGACTATCCCCGGACAGCACCGCCTCTACCCTACCCAGACGCCAACTCGGCCGATATCTTCGGGACTGGCGCACCCAGGCGGGCCTCACCATCGCCGAAGCGTCCAGGCTGATGGAGTGGGGCGCAAGCACCCTGCAGCGCTTGGAAAAAGGCCAGGCAGACCGCATTCGCACCATCGATATCCAAGAGCTGTGTCACATCTACGGCATCCCGGACGAACTGTCCGACGGCCTGAAGGGCCTGGCCCAGCAGGCCGCGGCCAAGAGCTGGTGGCACGCCTACGGCGACCTCATCCCGGAGAACTTCGACGTCTACGTCGGATTGGAGGCATCGGCCCGGCGACTCGCCTGCTACCAATCCGAACTCGTACTCGGCCTGTTCCAGATCGCCGACTATGCCCGAGCCCTCAATCGCCTTGGCTATCCCGATGATTCGGATGCCGAAATCGAGCGACGTGTCCAATTGCGGTTGCAGCGCCAGGCTTTGATCACCCGCAAGGCCATACCGGCGACGGTGGATGTGGTGTTGCACGAATCGGTCCTGCGCCGGGTGGTCGGTGGCGCCAAAGTGATGGCGGCGCAGCTACGTCATCTTGCCGATATCAGTACCCAACCCAATATTTGCCTGCGTATCCTGCCGTTCGCGGCCGGTGCTCCACTCGGGGTTTCCACCGGACCGTTCACGGTTCTGGCATTCGGAACCGATAGCAAGGGCCAGCCGGTCGAGCCGCCGGTGGTGTACGCCGAGGGCTTGACCGGGGATCTCTACCTCGAAAGACAAGCCGATGTCCAGCGGTACGATCGTGCGCACGAGTGCCTCCAGCGCAGTGCGCTGGATATTCAATCCAGCAGACATCTGCTTCGGCAGGTGGCGAAGGAGTATGTGGCATGAGTACGGATTTGGTTGGCGCGCAGTGGCTCGAGCTCACCCGCAGTGGCGCGGGTAAGGACTGCGTCGCCTTCCTAGAAGGCGGTCGGGTCGGCGTGCGCGACAGCAAGAATCCGAGTGGATCCGCCCTGGTCTTCACCCTGGGCGCATGGAATGTCTGCACCGCCGGTGTGGCGGGTGGCGAGTTCTGAGGGAGTTGCGAGGCGTGAGCATCAACAAGGGTGCGAATGTTGATCTGTCCGATGCTATCTGGCGTAAGGCCGGTGATGGCACCGGAAAGGACAGCGTGGAGGTGGCGTTGCTAGCGGAGGGTCACGTCGCATTGCGCGACGGTAAGAATCCCGATGGCCCGGTCCTGGTCTTCACGCCCGGTGAATGGACCGCCTTCACCGCGGGTGTGCACGATGGTGAGTTCGACCGGCCCGAGTAGTGCGATCGGCCCGGCGGAGTGCCCGCCGGGTCCAGTCACCTGACGGCCGTGCGATGCCCGGTGATCAGATGTGATCGAGGAGATCACGAAACAGTGCAGATTCGACAACGAAACTGTGTTTGCCGCTGGCGATTACGGGTAGACAACAACTTGTGGACCGTGGGCTCAAGAGTTCCCATCCCCGGTACAAGAAGTTGCGACCGGGCGATTGGGTGGAATGGCTGATCGTGGCACTGCTTTTCGCGGTGTCGGCGGTGGGTGTCTTTGTCCTCACCGGCTCATTTCTATCGTCGCTGTTCGTCGGCGTGCTGGTATGGATGGTCGCCGTCGGAGTCGTCGCGTTGTTATAAAGGGTGCGCCGACCGGCCGGGCATCGAATCCCGGCCGGTGGTCGCGAGGGTGGGTCAGCGCCGGAAGAGCTTGTTGCCCAACCAGACCAGCGGATCGTACTTCTGGTCCGCCACCCGTTCCTTCATCGGGATCAGGGCGTTATCGGTGATCTTGATGTGTTCCGGGCAGACCTCGGTGCAGCATTTGGTGATATTGCAGAGTCCGAGTCCCTGCTCGTCCTGCGCCAGATTGCGGCGGTCGGCCACATCGAGCGGATGCATCTCCAGCTCGGCGATTCGCATCAGGAACCGCGGGCCGGCGAAGGCTTCCTTGTTCTCCTCGTGGTCGCGGACCACGTGACAGGTGTTCTGGCACAGGAAGCATTCGATGCACTTGCGGAACTCCTGGGAGCGTTCCACATCGACCTGCTGCATCCGATAGTCGCCGGGCTTGAGATCGTCGGGAGGCGTGAAAGACGGTATCTCCCTCGCCTTCTGGTAGTTGAACGACACGTCGGTCACCAGATCCCGGATCACCGGGAAGGTACGCATCGGCGTGACGGTGATCAGTTCATCCGGCTGGAACGTCGACATCCGGGTCATACACAGCAGCCGCGGCCGACCGTTCACCTCGGCCGAACACGAACCGCATTTGCCCGCTTTGCAATTCCACCGCACCGCGAGATCGGGCGCCTGGGTGGCCTGCAGGCGGTGGATGATGTCGAGCACCACCTCACCCTCGTTCACCTCGACGGTGAAATCCTGCAGTTCACCGCCGTCGATATCGCCGCGCCACACGCGGAATTCGGCGTCATAACCCATTTTCCCTACGCCTCGCCTTCCGTGGCTGATACCGAACTTGCCGGATGGGAGGCGAGTTCGGCTGGGTTGTAATACTTTTCGAGCTCACCGAGATCGAAGAGCGAGAGCAGGTCGGCCCGCATCGGGATCTGGTCCTCGGAAACGACCTGAACGCCCGGCACCGGTCCGTCCGCGTCGGCGGGATCGATCGAGCACACCAGCAGCTTGTTGCGCCAGGCCGCATCCATGGTCGGGAAGTCGTCGCGGGTGTGTCCGCCCCGGCTCTCGGTGCGCAAAAGCGCTGCCTGCGAAACACATTCGCTGATCAGCAGCATATTGCGCAGGTCGAGGGCGAGATGCCAGCCCGGGTTGAACTGCCGATGCCCCTCCACCGTCATATTGGCGAAGCGTTTGCGCAGGTCTGCCAGGCGCGTGATGGCCTCCTGCAATTCGTGTTCCTTGCGGATGATGCCGACGAGATCGTTCATCGCCTGCTGCAGATCGGTGTGCAGGGTGTACGGGTTCTCCCCCGTCCCCTCGACAGGCGGATCGAACGGCGCCACCGCAGCTTTCGCGGCGGAGCTGATATCGGTGTCGGATACCGTTGGCCGCTCGGCCAGTTCCTCGACGTAGGTCGCGGCGCCGAGTCCGGCCCGCCGACCGAATACCAGCAGGTCCGACAGTGAATTGCCGCCGAGCCGGTTCGAGCCGTGCATACCGCCGGAACACTCACCCGCGGCGAACAATCCGGGCACGGTGGCCGCGCCGGTATCCGGATCAACCTCGATGCCGCCCATGACGTAATGGCACGTGGGGCCGACCTCCATCGGCTCCTTGGTGATGTCCACATCTGCGAGCTCTTTGAACTGATGGTGCATCGAGGGCAGTCGCCGCCGGATCTCCTCGGCGGGCAGCCGCGAGGCGATATCCAGATACACCCCGCCGTGTTCGGTGCCGCGCCCCGCCTTCACCTCCGAGTTGATGGCGCGGGCCACTTCATCGCGGGGCAGCAGATCCGGGGTGCGGCGCGCGGAGTCGTTATCGCGCAACCACTGATCGGCTTCTTCCTCGGTTTCGGCATACTGCCCCTTGAAGACCGGCGGGATGTACTCGAACATGAACCGCTTGCCTTCGCTGTTCTTCAGCACGCCACCGTCACCGCGCACACCCTCGGTGACGAGGATGCCCTTCACACTGGGCGGCCAGACCATGCCGGTCGGATGGAACTGCAGGAATTCCATATTGATCAGCGTCGCCCCGGCCCGCAGCGCAAGCGCGTGTCCGTCGCCGGTGTACTCCCACGAGTTGGAGGTGACCTTGTAGGACTTGCCGATGCCACCGGTCGCCAGCACCACCGCGGGCGTTTCGAACAGGACGAAGCGCCCGGACTCGCGCCAATAGCCGAACGCGCCCGAGATCCGGTCGCCGTCCTTCAGCAATTCGGTAATGGTGCATTCGGCGAAAACCTTGATGCGCGACTCGTAGTCGCCGGTCTCCGCGAAATCCTCCTGCTGCAGCGAAACGATCTTCTGCTGCATGGTCCGGATGATCTCGAGTCCGGTGCGGTCGCCGACATGCGCCAGTCGGGGGTAGGTGTGGCCACCGAAGTTGCGCTGGCTGATCCGACCATCGGCGGTCCGATCGAACAGCGCCCCATAGGTTTCCAGCTCCCACACCCGGTCGGGCGCCTCCTGGGCGTGCAATTCGGCCATGCGCCAGTTGTTGAGGAACTTGCCACCGCGCATGGTGTCCTTGAAATGGGTTTGCCAGTTGTCCTTTTCATTGGCATTGCCCATCGAGGCGGCGCAACCGCCCTCGGCCATCACGGTGTGCGCCTTGCCGAACAATGACTTGCACACCACCGCGACGGACAGACCGTGTTCGCGTGCTTCGATCACCGCGCGCAGTCCGGCGCCACCGGCACCGATGACGACGACGTCGTATTTGTGCCGTTCCACTTCTGGCATGGCCGCGAAACTCCTGGTTTGTGAGGGCGGTTAGTTGATGAACCGCAGATCCGAAATCGTGTCGCTGGCAACCAACATCACGTAGAAGTCGGTCAGCACCAGCGTGCCGAGGGTGGTCCAGGCCAGTGCCATATGGCGGGTGTTGAGCTTGGAGACCTGGGTCCAGAACCAGTACCGCACCGGGTGCGCGGAGAAGTGCTTGAGCTTGCCGCCCATGATGTGCCTGCAGGAATGGCAGGACAGGGTGTAGGCCCAGAGCAGGATCACGTTGCCGAGCAGCACGATATTGCCGAGGCCGAAGCCGAAGCCGCCGGTCTTGCCGTGGAATGCGTAGATCGCGTCCCAGGTATTGACCAGTGAAACCAGCACGGCCACATAGAAGAAATAGCGGTGCGCGTTCTGGATGATCAGCGGCAGTTTGGTCTCGCCGGTGTATTTGGCGTGCGGTTCGGCGACCGCGCAGGCGGGCGGCGAGAACCACACCGCGCGGTAATAGGCCTTTCGGTAGTAGTAGCAGGTCAGCCGGAATCCGAGCAGGAACGGCAGGACCAGGAAGCCCAGCGGCAGGATCGCCGGGATATGGCCGAACCAGGCGCCGAAGTGACGGGCGCCCTCGACGCAGTCGGTGCTCACGCACGGTGAGTAGAACGGCGTCAGGTAGTGGTAGTCGGCTACCCAATATGCCGTTCGCACATACGATCTGATCGTCGCGTAGATGACGAAGGCGGCCAGTCCTGCGGCCGTCGTTAGCGGTGGGATCCACCATCGGTCGGTGCGCAGTGTGCGCGCGGAGATGGCGGCCCTGGTCTTGCTGAAGACGCCGGTGCCCGTTTCCGGGGTGGCGGTCGGTGCGGCACTCACAGGTGGATGCCTCGCTGATCTGCTGTGCGGACGGTCCCCGTGACCTCCGCAATCGAATGTGATGCTGAGCACCATACGACAACCCGGCTATCGAGTGAGCGAGGTCCCGCCAAACATGACCCACCCTCAGGTCCGTGATTTCCGCCACATTCGATCGAGGTCTGCCTCCCGCGGGCCGCGGCGAGCCGACCGCGAAACCGCCGAACTCTCCTAAAACGGAACAGGATTCGAGCGAGTCCGCCGGCAAGGAAACCGCAGGTCGATTCTTCGGCCGCACGAACGTCACGCGGCGGCAACAAACGTGTGGTCACCTGTCTGGAGATTCAACCGCTGACGTGGGCTGATGCGACCGCTGCTCGCGGACAGCCCGGCCGGGGAAGGAGAGCCCAGATGAGGAGAGCCGCGATCGTGGCCCCGGTCCGGACCCCGAGCGGGATCGAGGGTGGCGCACTGTCCGGTATGCCGCCGGAATGGCTGGCCTCGACCGTCCTTTCGGCGGTGATCGCCCGCGCGGGCATCGATCCGCTGCGCATCGAGGATGTCGCGATGGCCAGTGTCGACAACCGGGCCAGCGCCCCCGAGCTGAGCCGGCTGGCCGCACGGGTCGCCGGACTGCCGTTCGCGGTGCCCGGATTCCTGACCGACCGCCGCTGCGGCAGTGGTCTGCAGGCGGTGATCACCGCGGCGATGATGGTGCAGACCGGTGCGGCCGATGTGGTGGTCGCCGGTGGGATCGAATGTTCGGCCGCCAGCGATTGCCTTTCGACCGATCCGTACCGGACCGGCGATCTGGCCAATGCCGAAGAGTTGGCGAATGTCGAAGAGCTGGCCCGCTATTACGGCATCAGCCGGGAGGCGGCCGACGAGTTCGCCGTCGCAAGCCATCGCAAGGCCGCCCGCGCCTGGCGGCAGGGCACCTTCTCCGCCGAGGTGATCCCGGTCGGGGTCGTCGACGATGACACGGACTGGAACGAATTCGATACCGCGGTGCGCCATCGGATCATGCGCGACGAAGGTGTGCGCGAGGACGTCTCCACCCGTACCTTGGCAATGCTGCGCCCGCTGATTTCCGACGGTGTGGTCACCGCGGGCAATATGAGTTCATATCGGCACGGTGCGTCGGCCTGCCTGGTCGTGGCCGAGGACCGGCTCGACGAACTCGGCCTGGTGCCGATGGCCTATCTGGTCGGCTGGGCCGCGGCCGGATGTGATTCGGACACCGCGACTCTCGGCGCCGCCCCGGCCGTCGCCAAACTGCTCGGCCGCACCGGATTCACCCTCGACGATCTCGATCTGATCGAGGTCAATGAGGGCTTTGCGGTGGAAGTGCTCGCACTGGCACGGGAATGGGAGCTGGATCCGCGTGAGCGACTCAACGTCAACGGTTCGGCGATCGCGCTCGGTCATCCGGTCGGCGCGACCGGCCTGCGGATCATGACCACGATGCTGCACGAGCTGGCCCGCACCAACGGCAATTACGGTCTGGAGGCGATCGCACTCGGCCCCGACCACGGCATCGCGGCTCTCTTCGAATCGGCGGGCGCCGCCCAGATCCCCGAGACTCCCCGCGGCGCCCGCTTTCACGGCGTCCGCCCGTCCCGCAGGTCCGGTCGGCACCGCGCCTCTTGAGTCGGAGGATCAGATCGAGGCCGCGCACGCGCTGTTCTAGCGGCCGCTGAGCAATCCGGACGGACCGCGGCAGCAGTATCGCGGGGGGAGAGCGCGAGCGAATATGCCAGGGGCGCAGTACATCCCGAGCTGCGGGGCTGCCACACATGGGGGTTGTTCACCGCACACGTGCGATTGCGCGTGTGCGGTGAACAAAGCGCGTATGCCAGCTTGCGTGCCGACCGGTACGGACGGCGCGCGGAACCGGGGGAGCTACTTCGTGCGCGGGCGGGAGTGGAAGCCGAGGCCCTCGTCCTGCGCGCCCATCCACGCCGCCTCGTCGGACTTGCTGTCCGGGACGTAGATGGTCTCCTGCGGGCGATGCGTGAGCTGCTGCGGCGGTGACTGCTCGAGTTCATCGGCATCGATCACGAGCCGCTCGAGGTCGTTTTCCAGTCGGCGCACCGAATTGGCGTCGCCATAGTGAGTGCGCAGTGCGCCGATGGATTGCCGGAGCTGCCCGACCGCGTAGCGGAGTTCAGCTATTTCGCTGCGTGTCATCGATACCTCCTGTGTTCCTTGGCGGGCAGACGAACTCGGTGGGTAGTGGATGCCTCCATGGTCTGCCTGGGAGCGCCCTGCACCAAGTCGTGTGACTCACCACACAACGTGATCTACAACACAGTACGTGAGGAATTGCGATCTGGCTCGTCGGACCAACTTTTCGGATGTTTGCCCAATCATTGCCAATGGGCGTGGCAAGTCATCCGTGCGCTTCGACGAACGCGAGCTCAGCTGGCAGTGGCGTATCCGGGACCCTGACCGCGCATGGCGATGATGACCCGATCGACCAGGTCGACTATGTAGGAGGCCACCTCTTCGGCGCGTTCCAGGTGCACGCTGTGTCCCGCGCCCTCGAGCCGGACCAGCTGTGAGCCTGCCAGTTGCGAGGCCAGCACCACCGAATGCGTGAACGGCACGACAATGTCGGCCGAACCGGCCAGCACCAACGCCGGAATGTCGCCGAGGCGCTGCAGCGACGCGCTCTCGTCGAAGGTGATCAGCGAGGCGAGGAAACTCGACATGGTGAGCAGCGGGGTGTCGTTCATCATCGCCGCGGCGATCGCGACCATGCGACGGTTCGTCGTCTTGGTGCCCATATTTGCCTCGCGGGCGATCGGCTCAAAGATCCGGCGGGACAGCCGCTTGGAGGCATGCATGAGCCGCGGTGCGCGCAGCACCGCAGTCTGTAGCGAGTTCACCGCGCGCCGATTCAGCAACCGGCCGAGTCCCACCTCGGTGAGGCCGTTGGCCGCGCCCGCGATCAGGCCGATGCCGACCACTCGGGTGCCGATCGCCGCCGGGAACAGCCGGGAGTAGGCCAGGGTCACCATCGCGCCCATCGAATGTCCGACCAGGATGATCGGGCCGGTCGGCACGACCGTGCGCAGTACGGCGTCGAGGTCGTGGCCGAGCTGATCGATGGTGTAGGTCGAGGGGTGGGCAACGCCGGACTCGCCGTGGCCACGGTGGTCGTAGAAGACCATTCGGGGGTCGGTTCCCCGATAGTCGGCCACGTCGACTTCGCCGACCGCTCCGTCGCTGTACTTACCCGGCCCGTCGGCTTCGCTGACCGCCAGCCCGCTGTGCCAACCCGCCCCGTCGACTTCGCCGACTGCCAGCCCGCTGTGCCAGCCCGCGCCGTCGGCTTCGCTGACCGTCAGCCTGCTGTGCCAGCCCGCGCCGTCGGCTTCGCTGACCGTCAGCCTGCTGTGCCAACCCGGCCCGTCGGCTTCGCTGACTGCCAGCCCGCTGTGCCTACCCGCGGCTTCGCCGACTGTCCCCCACTGTCGCCGCAGCTGATCGCGCAGGAATGACCAGGATTCGGTGCGCAGGCAGTGGCCGTGCACGAAGACGATGGTCAGGGGCGCGTCGTCGGCGCCGTGGGTGCGGACCGCGATCGGGACACCGTCGTCGGCCGACACCGTAATGCGATGGCCGTCGTAGTCGGCGGCCCGCCGGGCGATGGTCATGGACATGAAGGTTCTCCTGTGCCTCGGTGGACACCCGTACGGAGCGTTCTTGCCCGGTTGTCGAGTTGGATTCCCGAGCCGTTAGCACTCCATACCGGTCGTTATGTACGCGTTGTCCAACTGAGGCCGCCGATCGACATCGCGGGGTCGTCCGCTCGCCGCTCGGTGAATCTAAGAGCCAGTAGGTTAGACGCTAGATTCGGGTAGACAACCATGGTCGGCCGCAATTTGTCGGCCAATTGATCAGATTTGATCAGATTTCCTAGAAATCGCTATCGGGCGATCACGACTCCGAAGTATCGAAAATCTATCGGAATCTATCTATTTTCCAAGATTGTTAAATATTCATCGATTCAGTGCGGGCCCAGCTGCTCATGCACGAGCCGTCACCCCTGCCGCAGGTGACGGCTCGTACCGGCTCCGGCCTATTGCCGCGTCCAGATATCTCCTGCCATATCGCCCCTGGTCCAGGGGGCGGCCGAAGGTAGTCGAATGGCGGTCACCAAGGCCGTATTTACCGCCTTATGACTACGTTCGGCGAGCAGCCGAAGCGGGTAGTGCAGGGGCGGGGCAGTAGGTGGCCGCGTGACTGCGGGTGGACGGCAAGAACGGTTGCAGCAGATCGACCTCGGTCGACGGAGCCATCTGCCATTCCGCAATCCACGGTCCGATGCCCTCGCGCGGATCGAAGATGCCCTCCTCCAGCCATCGGTAGCGGCCGCTGGGCCGAGGCGTCATTTGCTCGGTTTCGCGCGGCGCTAGTTGACAGATAGGGGCGGGTCAGCGGCGGGAGCGGAGGTATTCGTCGTGGGCGAGGTCTTCGCGGTGGTAGCGCTGGGTGAGGGTGAGTAGGCGGTGGATTTCGGCGGCCATGGCGGGGGCGTCCATGGGGGCGGCGATGATGGGGTCGCCGGTTTTGACGTAGTAGCGGCCGTCGGGGTAGTCCATCCACCAGAAGCCGCGACCGGGGGTGGGGCGGGCGTCGACGGCCGGGCCCGCGTAGATGGTGATCTCACCCAGGCCGGAGCGGGTGCGCTGGAAAATGCGGTCCAGTTGTTCGAGGGGGCCGTAGTCGTGGGCGCGGCGGATATGGCGGTCGCGGTCGGCGGCGATCTCCTCGCGCCGGAACTCCAGTCGCGGTTGCGTGCCGGGACCGCGCTGCGGCAAGGCGGCGACGGCGTGGCTGCAGACCTGCTGGGCGGTGCAGTATGTGATGACCACATCGCCGCCGGTGTCGGCGGTGACGCCGGGCAATTGGGTCAGCGCGGCACCCATGCGGTCGCGGACCGCGCCGTGGAATCGGTAGGTCTCGGATAGGTAGGGGCCGCCGAAACCTTTCGACTCCACCCGGGCGTCCGGCTCGAGCAGCACCTCGATGGCGTGTTCGAGTTCGGGGGAGTATTTGTCGAGCAGGGCGGTGAGCGCGGCTTCGCGGTGGCGTTCCAGTTCGTCGAATTCGGTGATTTCCGTGCGGTAGTGCAGCGGGTACGGCAGCCGGTCGCGACCGTATGCGGCCCAGAGCATTTCGAACTCCAAGCCGGTGAGCCTGTGCTTGCTCACCCCGTCGGCTGCCATCCCCCTAGTACTGCTGTGCACCGTCGTGGTCACCGCCGATCACCGGGGGCACGGTCTTGGGTAGCGAATCCAGTCCGGTGGCTTCTTGTCCGTGCTCGGCGGTGATGAGGTAATCGGGAACACCCTTCTTGCGATCCTCATCGCTGCCCTTCCCCTGACCGGCCCCGCCCATGCCCGACATTCCGGATGTTCCGGCACGGCCTGATGCCGTGGTGCTCTGGCGCGCGGCCGAGGCGGCTGCGGTGGAGCCGGTGGTGGGTGTGCCCGCGACGCTGCGGCCCGGGCCGCCCGAGGTGGTGCCCGGACTACCCGTGCCGGTGCGGCCACTCGAGGGGCTGCCGATTCCGGGTGTCGCGGAGTGCGGGGTGCCCGTGGACGGACCGCTGGTTCCGGACGTGGTCGGTGTCGCGGTGGTGGGTGAACTGGATTGCGTTGTCGACGTGGTGCTTTGCGGATTCGTACTGGTGGGCGTCGTGGTATCCGACGTCACCGCCGATGGTTGCGTGCCCGTTTGTCCACCCGTACCGGATCCCGAGTCCCCGCCTGTCGGGCCGCCGTTGCCGTTGCCGTTGCCGGAACCACCACCCCCACCTGAATCGCCTGGTGAGCCACCGGGATTCGGCCCTGGTGTGACCGGGCCGCCGGGGCCGTCCGTGATCGTCGGCGCGGTGGGCATATACGGAAGCCCGACATCGGTCTGCCCCGCCACCTGGCCGTAGACCGTCCGCAGGATTCTGCGGCCCTCCTGCTCGGCCTCGGTCTGGGTGTATTCGCCGGACTTCATGACGCCGTCCTTGGGCAGCGTCTTACCGGTGATCTCCGGGCGTTCGGTGAGGCCGGGCATGAGTGCCTGGGTCTGCTCGAGGCCGGTCTTCATTTCGGAGAGCTTGAGGCTGGTCAGCGTTGCCGCCGTGGCGAGTGGGACGGATTTTTCGTAGTAGTTGTTCACCGCAGTCGTCGCGGCCTGTGCCGCCGCGCCCGTCCAGCCGGAGTGGCCGTTTTGGCCGGTGATGGTGCGTGCGAATTCGCGTTTGAAGGTTTCGAACGAACCCTGAAGTTCTAGACCGATATTCGCCCACGCGGTGACCGCTTCATCGACCAGTTTGGGCTTCATCGCCGAGACGGCGGTCTGCATTTCCTGGAGAGTGAGGTGGTCGTAGCTGTCCGGAGTGGTGATGTGCGGCGGTTGCGTCTCGCCGTCGAAGTTGTTGTAGCCGGATTCGGTCTTATAGATCCAGTCGCGATCCCGGTTCCACTGTTCCTGCGCTTCGATGATGCGGCGCTGGTAGTCCTCGTATGTCATTCCGGGGCCACCTGGTTGAACTGGGAGGCGCGGTGTTGGTCTTGGGCGACAAAGTTTGCGATCGCTTTGGCCACGACCTCTTTCGCGGTTTTGACGGACTCGATGTGCTGTTGGACCACGGTGTCCAGGGATCGATTGGTGCTAGACGCAGTTTCGGAGAACTTCTTCTCTAGAATCTTCCCGGAGTTGAACGTGCCGAGCCCTGTTATGTTGCTAATGAAATCGATCCGCTCGAGCACGGTGTTCAACCGGTCGATCTGATCGTCGCAGACCTTGTCCAGGTCCTTCCCGACTTCCGGGTCCAGCAACAGCTCACCGGCGTTGGCGCTGTCGAGCAGGCGGGTCCATTCGCCCGGGTTGATACCGCTGATCATTCCCCCTCCTTCAGCGTTCAGGCAGATACTTGGCCAAGGCTTCGCTGAGACGACTCACCTCTGCACATGGTTCACCCGCTCCGTCGACTCCGTATCGGTTGATCACATCGAATTCGACCATCCCGTGTGGCACCTCAACGGCGAGCCAGCACGTCATATCGTGCCTAGTGCCGGGCTGTCGAAACTGGAGTGCGGGACGGGAGCCGACGGTTGTTGACATGTAGTCGACATAGTCGGTCCGTTGTCTGGCCTCCTGGAGCGTGTGCTCGGACGACAGGACTCCGAGGGTGTATGTCTTGGGTACGGATAGCCAGCTGCAAACCTTCCAGCCGGTGAAGTCGACTCCCGCGACCTTGTTGTCCTTGGTGGAAGTGTTCAACCCAAGCGCAGAGATTGCGGAATCGGGGATGGTACACGGATCCCAGATCGCGGCTTCAGGATCGACCGATGCCGTCGCGGCTGCCGTTGACCTCGGTGCGCTCGACGTGACCACAGTCGGCTTCCCATCCGTCGAATCGCCGTTGCACCCGGCAAGCAGCAGTGCCGTGCCAAGGGCCAAGGCCGCAGTAGGCAGCACCTTCGCTCGACCAGTCATTCGCGAACCCCTTCGCCGCCACCGTATGCCGAGGGGCTACGCGATATCCCCCGATGCCCACGCACTTTACCGCCGGACGCTTGCGACCAGCAATGAGAGGGCAGGACCAACAAGATCGAGACCTCCCGCATCAGATGAGCGGGAGGTCTCGAAGCGATCGACTACGACCGGTGGAATTCCCCATCAGCGATGGCGGCAGCGAACGCATCCCACGCGCCGCCACCGAACACCAGCGCTGGGCCGTCCGGATTCTTCGAATCTCGCACCCCGACGACGCCACTGGGCAGGAAGGCGATCTCGACGCAATCCTTGGTTGCTGAGCTGCGGGTGCTCTTGAACCAGCGAGCTCCTGCAAGGTCGATCTGGTACTTGTCGCTCACGCGCCGTACTCCCTAGCTAGCTGCCGAAGCAGACTCCTGCTCGCAGTCTCATCCAACGCAGAGCGCCGGATGGACTCATGAGCCACATGGTAACGCTCCACATCACCCGGCGACTCCAGATATAAATCCCCAGTGAAGTTTTCAAGGTAGACAACCGGTGGCTCGATGGGCTGCATCTTCTTGTCCAGTCCGAATTCGACGACAGTGAACAGCCCGACCGGATCACCCAACGGGATACCGGCCGAGTACGGGAGTACTCGGAGCGTGACGTTCGGCAGTGTCGACATGTCCGCAAGGTGTCGACACTGTGCACTCATGACCCGCGGGTCGCCGACGACCCGGCGTACCGCACATTCAAGGAGAACAGCGTTCAATTCCGTAGCGTGCCGCTTGCGGGTCAAAATCCGCTGACGGCGTCGCTTCACTTCGACCCGACGATCGATCTCCCTGCTGGAGATACCTGGGAGCGCCGAACGCAGAAGTGCACGTGCGTAATCCGGTGCTTGCAACAGCCCGAGCACGATATCCGGCGCGTACGACGTCAGCCGTTGCGCCGCCGCTTCCAACCCCACGTACACGTCGAAGTCTTCTGGGACAAGCTTCCCGTACTCATGCCACCAGCACTTCCCCGAAGCCTCCTGCGCCAGCCCGAGCAGCCCTGCGGTGACGACATCGTTGGCGTCGTACACACTGCACAACTCCCGAATATCCAGCAGCCGTACCTTGTTCGTCTGTCCAGTCTCCAATCGCTGTAGCGTCGTCGTGCCGCGTTCGATCAGCCGCGCGGCTTCCGGCATGGTCATTCCGGCCTGCAAGCGCAGGTCTCGGAGGTGCCGTCCCAGCTGCCGTCGCGGCACCGTGCTTCCTGTTTCCGACATGGCCCCCTGCCTTCGGTCTCGGATCTGAAGAGATTCGTCCGTGGATGGATGTGTTCCACGCGAACGGATTTCGTCCTCGCACTTCGGTGCGAATGGCTGAAAAACCCCATGAAGAAGCTGACTCCTCCGCCTGTCGCGTGCTCTGCTGTTGCCGCGCCCGGCCGGTGAGCCGTAGGAAACCGAGAAGCCCATTGGATCACAACGGATCGCCGTTATCCGGAAATTCGGCCGGGCGCACCGGAATTCACCGATACGAACCGAGGCATCCATGACCCACCCAGCACTCGACACATCCGACTCACCCCGAGGGCTGCCATGCTGATCGACCCGCTGCCGACCAAAGGAGCGGTGCTGCGCGCCTGCCGCGGCGTCGAACACACCGAGCACCCACTGCTACAGGCGGCCTACGAACTCACCTGCCTGCACGAACGCCGCCGCACCCACCCATCCCCTGCCGCCGCCCGCAACGAACTCGCACCACAATGCTCGCCCGACCACGGCTGCCAAAACCCCGAAATAGACACCCGCAGAACACATCTGGTCCGCGAAATCGACCACTGGATCCACGCCAACCTACCCCCCGCCCACGGCTCCGCCTCAGTACACACCGAAACCCTCGGCACCGTAATCGACCGCCTAGCCGCCTACACCGCCACCGCCTACACCGCCCTCACCAGCCCCTCCGACCACGCCCTCGGCGAGGCCTGGGAGCGCCTGGCCGAACTGGCCATCGCCTACGAAGACCTGACCACCGACCTGACCACCGGCCGCCGCCGCCTCCCAGGCGGTCCCTAACCTGCGGCTGCCCACCATCGGTTGCCGACGCGCACTTGCCGACGCGCTGAGCAGCCTCGCATCCAAGCGGTCAGGTTGGCCCTGCTCCGCTCGTGCGCGACACGCGACCAGCCCTGCACGCAACCGCTTCCACAACGACAGCAGTACCGGCTCGAGCTCGGTCATGAATGCCCGGACGAGGAACTTCCGGCCAACCACCGCAAGCCTCATCACCTGGCTGTTGACTCGGGCAGCGCGCGGCGCAGGATGCGAGGGGGTAAAGACCACGATGTCATCCAAAGCGTCCCCCGCTCGACCACCGGCCGCCGCCTGCTCGGTGGCCCCTGAACCGACCCCCTGCTGCGGACCGCACCAAATCCAGGCTCGCACAGAGGTTCTGATTTTCGACTCGGTGTGTGTGCGGAGCGTCGATATGAGACCAGGTCGAAGGTATGTGAACTCCGTTGGCCCCCAACGCGAGTCCTAACCCCACCGTTGCCGATGACCTGCGTCGCCCACCGACTCGCACCGACAACACATGCGTCGCGGAGGCGCGCCGCCGCGCCGAGTCAAAATTGGTCGCCCAGCTTGCGACTGCTCCAGCTGATCAGGAACTGCGGCGATTACCCAGCGCTGCCGCCCTCTATGTCGGCAGCATGTCGCTGATCCGTTCGACGTGCCGCGAGGACAACGGCCAGCGCATTGCGACTATGTCGAGCATGGACTTGATGCGCGCGGAGTCCTCCAACAGTGTCGGTGGTATCGGGGGCTGCAACAGATACTCGATATCGTTGAGCAAGCGGGCCGAGTCTTCGTGATCCATATGAGCCGCCTCGCGGCTGATCTCCGCCAGCTGTGATTGATCGCCGACCCGATAGGCGACGATTCGAACTTGCGGTCCGATCTCCTCGTCCCGCCCGAATTCCTCAGCTAGAGCCAATATTTCGGCACGCGGGAGGTCACCTGTACGGCCCAGGGAGTCGATCGCATACCTCCGCACCGCGCCATACTCGTCGATATCGCGCACGCACTCGACCAAATCGGCGGTCCCATGCCCCGGGTAGCTTCCCAACGCCTCGGCAATGGAAGCGCGCACTATCCACGACGGGTCGGCGCGCAGCTGGTCCACAAGGACGTCGATCGCGGGGCCATACCGAACGAGGCCAAGCGACTCCGCCGCTTCGTTGCGAACCATCTCGTCGTCATCCGACAGCATCCGCAACAACACCGGCCCGACAACCGGAACCTGTGCTACACCGAGGTATCCGATTGCGCGCGCCGCTTCACTACGCACAGCGACATCGCGCGACTCGACGAGCGGCAGGATGTCGGCGACGGCTCGACCGTCGCCGAGCCTGATCAACTCGATCATCGCACGGACCTGCTCACCAGGATTTCCCGATGTCAGCGCCGAATTGAGCGGGGAACCTCCGCCGTCCACTTGTACTCACATCCTTCGATCGCTGTTTTCGGCGAATTCCCGTGCTTCCGAGATCGACTGCTGATCGGCCTCCGAATATGCCTGTGCGGCGATGCCTTCCACCCCCCGTGTCGCGCAGGGTCGCGATCCGCGTGTCGATCTCATCGAGGTGATCGGCGATATAGGCGGCCAACCCGGACAGCTGGGCCATGATCTGTTCGAGTTCGTCCAGGTCGTGACCGTATCAAAAGTGTGCACGAGCAGTGATTAACGATGGATTAGCTGTAAATTCTCGTGCCGCCCGATCCGTGCAACAACCCGTGCTGGCGCCACTACGGTGTTCTCGTCCGATGGATCCTCGCGGTCGACTCCAGGTCAACTTGTCGAACTATATCCGCAGGTAGGCATTGTGTGGGTGCGGGGCAGGTCCGCGGCAGTCTCTGTTTGCCCCCTTACTTCGCGCACGAAAGAGGCGCACAATGGTTCCGATATCCGGCTTCAGGGTTTGCGATTAACAGGTAGCTGAATGTCTGCTGACAATATTCGGGCGGGCATTCGCTGTGATGACAGCGTCCACATGCTGGGGCGCGGCGCCTGGATCCACTGATGGCATCGCGGCCGCGCTCCGCATCACACTCCGCGCCGGGCACCGCGAACGCTGCCTGTAGCGACTTGGCCGCACTCGCCAGTTCGGCGCCATCAATCGATAGGAGAGCCATGTCAGAACAGAACAAGGCCGCGGCAAGGCGCGTCTTCGACGCATGGAACGCGCGAGACCTCGCGGTGTTCGACGAGGTTATTGCAGCCGACTTCATCGACCACGATCCACAGAACCCATTCGCCGATGTCCATGGTCCCGACGGCTTCAAACGACTCGCGCAGATGTATCTCGCCGCGTTCTCGGACCAACGGTTCTTGGTCAACGAACAGATCGCCGAAGGCGACTTCGTCACCACCCGATGGACGGCGACGGGCACCAATGACGGCGAGATGATGGGCATGTCCGCGACCGGCAAACCAGTGGTGGTTCAGGGAATTACGATCAGTCGGTTCCGGGACGGCAAGGCCGTCGAATCCTGGGTGTGTTGGGACACGCTCGGGATGATGCAGCAACTCGGCGTCGTCCCATCGGCGCATTCCGCAACAACCTGACTCGCAACGTGGATGCGCACCGTGTCCTTGTTGAGCGAGAACACGGGCGGGATATGCGCACACGGTTCGGTCCGGAGTTCGGAGGGCCGAAACCGTGCACGAGCGATCATGCGCATGCTACGAGCCGTCACCCCTGCCACGGGCACCAATGACGGCGAGATGATGGGCATGTCCGCGACCGGCAAAC